>NZ_JAVRCL010000035.1:0-90074 GCF_034530775.1 Nostoc sp. DedSLP04
ACAAATGACAAATGACAAATGACAAATGACAAATGACAAATGACAAATGACAAAACGCATAATCGGCTTAACTGGTGGTATTGCCACAGGCAAAACTACTGTCACCAATTATTTAGCTAGCACTTATAACTTGCCGATTTTGGATGCAGATATTTATGCTAGAGAGGCAGTATCTTTAGGTTCGCCTATTTTGGATGCGATCGCTCAACGTTATGGCGAACAAATTTTACTACCAGATGGCAGCCTCAACCGCCAAAAGCTAGGCGAAATTATCTTTAATCGCCAAGATGAACGCAACTGGATAGACAATTTGATTCATCCTGATGTGCGCGATCGCTTCCTCAAAGCAATTGCTCAATCTTCGTCACAAATACTGGTGTTAGTAGTGCCTCTATTATTTGAAGCTGGGATGACTGATTTGGTAACAGAAATCTGGGTAGTGCGTTGTTCTCAAGAGCAACAACTACAAAGATTGATACAACGAAACCATTTAAATGTAAAACAGGCACGAGCCAGGATTAACAGCCAATTATCCATCGAAGAAAAAGTGGCTCATGCAGATGTCGTTTTAGATAACTCTTTTACCCTAGAAATACTACTGAAGCAGATAGATGTAGCTCTAGCTACGACAAGTAGTAACTAAATTATATTTTTATTAAAATATATACATATATGACATTTTCAAGACATAAAAAGCTTATTAATTAATACTAGATAGTTAAGCAAAAAACTTATATCTCACCAGATATTGTCCTACAGTTAGGTGATTTTACAGTTGAATATGCGATTAATAGTACTGTAAATTTAAAAGAATGACTTTTAAATAAATTATAAGTTCTATTTTTTAAATGTTTTTAAGTGCCTTCTCTTCAATCATAACAGGTATGAACTTAAGTTTTAGTTTTTTAAATAAATTAGCTTTGGTTATCTCGCCAGTAACAGAATTAAAACAAAAGAATAAAATCCATGATTACAGACAACAAGTTTGTGGAGGCGACTACATATTTGAGCGCTTCAATGAAGGAACAATCGGGTACATGACTGGAGTAGGGAAAAGCGTTAAAGCTTGCGATCGCATTATCTTACGAGAAGGTTGTGAATCTTATCAATATCAAGTTGAAGAAATTGATTATTACTCCGCTCCATCTGATATGTGGATAGCTTTACTCAAGCAAATACCGAATGACTAAATATTGTTAGCGAAAGCTTGAAATTGCGTGAGCGATTATTTGCACAATAGTACAGCTGTGAAAGAAGATGAGCGGCATTTGTGCGATGGGCTAGGCCCCGCCGTACGCGATCGCATTTCCAGAATCTCTCCTTAAATTTAGCAGATGAGGCGATACTCACTAACAAATATCGCTTACTTAGAGCAATTAGCACCCAAATTCTTCTCTAAGCCTGCGCCTTAAATCTCCAGAGATAGGTAGCCAGTTAATTTCTTGGCAGATATTGTTACGAGTTTCCCCATTTTGTAAGCGTTGTCTATAGATGGCTATTAACAACGCCTCTAGACCAAACTTAGATAACATATCAGCTGCCAATCCTATTATTCCCAGCAGAACTATACCACCTATCATCCCTCCTGGCCCCAACATTGCTAAAGCTGCTGTAATAGCAGCAGCACCAGTAAGACCTGTAGTAGCCATCGTAATTATAAGTACAATTGCAGGCAAACCTATTCCAGCTGCTTTCCTTACAAATTCATCCATACTATATCCTCTAATAAATACTGATATAACAGACTCATTGGGTTTCAAGTTTAGTGTTCCCCGAAATTTGTACGGCTCAACATCAAATAACAATTGTTTTATAGCGCAGTGATTTAAGGTTGGTTATGGTGAAATATTATAACAGTACAATTCCTAGCAGTTATAACTGTAATTATTCACCAGTATGCTTGTATTCTTTATCCACGGTGTCAACACTCAGAATTCTAGATATGCTGACGTAATCATAAAACAAATCCACAACAAACTAGCAATTCCTGCAAACTTTTACTCAAGTTTTTGGGGGAACTTATTCAACAATAAAAAACATCAAACTATTAGATGTATTGAGAAGGATTTTTCTAGATTTTGTGAACATCATAAAGAATATAAAGGTTCGTATGATGATATTTACAGATACAGAAAACGAAGAAATGAGATAATCAGTAATTTTTTAGGTGATTTTTTAATCTATCAAAATCCCGATCGCGATAAAGCAATACGTAAAGCTATCGTTGAACAACTGAGTCAGTTCTTAAATGACCACTCAAATCAACAAGAAATTCATTTGATTGCTCATTCTCTAGGTAGTTTAATTCTGTGGGATCTCATTTTTTCAGATACTTTAGACAATGATGATCCAGCTTTTATTTTTCGTGAGAAACTAAATCTGTTAAATTTAGCTAGCATTACGACATTGGGTTCTCCTCTCTTATTCCTTAAGCAAATGCTAGATATTGATTTCTCGGTTATCAATTATTATTTTAAAAATTTTAATAAAGAAAAAACTGCTGGATTGCAGAAGTTGAGATGGGTAAATATAATTCATTCCTCTGATTTAATTGCCTATCCTCTCAAAGCTGCCATAGAAGATGAGATTAGCTCAGATTTATTATTCTGCGATCAGTATGTGTGGCAGTATGCAAACGCGATGGAGAAAACATTAAGAAATATGGGTCAATCAGATATGGCAATGGTTGTTGGAGCAGAAGATGCTCATTCTTCGTACTTTTGCGATAATCTGGATGGTAATATCACATCAAACATCATTGCATATAATTTGTTAGGAAAGACACAAAAACTTTTAGAAAGGTGTGTCCATCCAAGACCTATGAGATGATTGAAGCCATAGATAAAGCTGTACATCTTGGTAGCATTGAGTGAAGTACCCGTCAGCAAGGGAGCGAGGGCGATGTACGCAACCGTCACACAACCACTGACTTTTGAAGAATTTCTTGCCTGGGACGATGGTTCAGGCAGAGAGTTTGAGCTATTGGATGGGATTCCTGTGCCATTATCAGAACCAAATGCAAATCATGAGGATTTGATCGAGCGACTGTGTGCTTACTTAGAAAATCACTGCCAAGAAAATGACCTGCCTTACGTGTCGCGCCAGTCCAAGCAGGTTCGCCTCAAAACAGCACCAGGCGAAAAGGAAAAAAGCCGGAAAGCAGATATTGTCATATTTGCAAGAGTTGAATGGCAGAGGATGAAAACTAGCTCTAGTTCTGCTGCTGCATATATTCCACCACCCGGAGTCATTGAGGTCGTTAGCAACAACTGGAAGGACGACTATCTGACAAAACTTGCTGAATATGAGGACTTGGGCGTTTTTGAGTACATCATTGTGGACTATGCTGCTTTTGGTGGCATTCGGTTCATTGGCTCTCCCAAACAGCCAACTATTACAATCTACCAACTTGAAGATGGAGAGTATTTACCCCCAAAGGTGTTTCGAGGGCAGGATCGAATTGATTTTAGATTGTTTCCGAACATTCCCTTAACGGCTGAACAGATTTTTGCAATGAGTCGCTGATTAGCAACGAAGAAATTTATTTTAGTCGTCTTCTCGCCACAATCGCCCAACGGTAATCAAATGTGACGTAGCTGACTGCATTATTCTACACAAGTTGTAGATTGAGCGATCGCTACGATCTCCCAATCTACTTAGTATAGAAAAACACTTATTGTGAGCTTGAAAGTAAATTTTTTATTTTACCTAAAAATCTAAGTAAACATACTAATCCACTGTGAGATAAATTTGCTTACCTTTAACAAGGGACTTGAGTAGGGGAAATTCATGAATTGCCCTTACTTGTCTGCTTGCTTAATTGAGATGGTAGCTGGATTTGCGCCGCACTCTATTAGGCTGTGATTGGTTTATTATTCTCAGCTTAATTTCGGTCTGATTATGATCAAAAACATTACTCTAAATCCTCTAGTAACTGATATTCGGTGTGAAGAAATTTGTCAGATTTTGGGAGAGACTTACAACCAGGAACACTGGAACGATTGGCGCTGGCAAATGCGGCATCGGTTGACTAAGCTGGAACACTTTCAGAAGTTATTAAGGCTTAGTGCTACCGAAGAACAGGGACTTTTAATTGCACCAGAGAAGTTTGCTGTAGCCGTAACTCCATATTTTGCATCGCTACTCGATCCAGAAGATTCCCTTTGTCCACTACGGTTACAAGTGATACCACGTCAAGAAGAACTAATAGTTAGTCCAGCAGACATGGTAGATCCATGCGGTGAGGATGGCGACACTCCAGTACCAGGACTCGTACACCGCTATCCTGACCGAGTGTTGCTGCTTGCCCTAGACAGCTGCGCTGCTTATTGTCGTTACTGCACCCGCTCTCGTTTGGTGAGCCAAGGTGAGATGTACCCAGTAACGCGGCGGTTGGATGCGATCGCCGCTTACCTGGAGGAACACACCGAGATCCGTGATGTGCTAATTTCCGGTGGCGATCCTCTATTGATGGCTGATGAACCTTTAGACAATTTGCTTAGGCGGCTGCGTGCCATTAAGCATATTGAATTTATCCGCATTGGTTCCCGCGTGCCGAGTTTTTTACCGCAGCGAATTACACCAGAACTGGTTGCCTTGCTACGTAAACATCGTGTGTGGCTATCTTTGCACTTTTGTCATGTGCAGGAACTTACCCCAGAAGTGGCACAAGCTTGCGATCGCCTCGCTGATGGCGGCATTCCTCTAGGCAGTCAAACCGTGCTGTTAAAAGGTGTGAATGATTCTGAAAAAGCCCTGAAAAATCTGTTTCACGGTCTTCTGAAGCTGCGTGTACGACCTTATTATCTTTATCAATGCGACCCTGTTGTTGGGACTGCACATCTGCGAACGAGCGTGCAAACTGGGCTTGATTTAATTTCTAAATTACGCGGTCATACTACTGGCTACGCTGTACCAACCTATGTAATTGATGCCCCTGGTGGTGGTGGCAAAGTCCCAATTCAAGCCGAAACTCTAGTTGCTTATGAGAATGGTACAGCTACAGTGCAAAATTGGGCAGGTAAGACGTACACATATATAGATCCAGTAAAGTAGGTTTAACCCTACATATAGCAATCCTAAATCATTCAATCCCAATGCTTATTATGTGAAAAAATTCGCTGACCGAGAGTTGGATCTGATTGCCTACCGAGATATAGAAGTGGGAGAAGAAATTACTGCTAACTACAATGGTTCTCCTGATGATAAATCTCCTATATGGTTTGATGTTGTTGATGAGATATTTTCACTTAATTAAGGATTTAGTAATCGAAATTCTTTAATTAAGATATTTGATTTGTACGTTAAAGCTAACAGAGAAAGCTTTCTCACTGGGAATTATCGGGGTATGGGGTTATTTATTGGTCTGTGTTTTGACCTTAAGGCAGACTACCTTAAGGCTGGTTTCAGTGCCTCTGAGGTGATGGAGTTCGACGATGAAGAAACCATCATCGGGCTGGAAACTGCACTATTGCAGTTAGGTCATCAGGTTGAACGTGTCGGTAATGGTAGAGAACTTGCTCTGCGTTTGGCAAAAGGCGATCGCTGGGATCTGGTTTTCAATATTGCTGAGGGTTTAAAGGGTCGTTCTCGCGAAGCTCAAGTCCCGGCAATCTGCGAATTATTCGCTCAAGCTTACACCTTTTCCGATCCGCTTACCTGCGCCCTGACGTTAGACAAGGCACTAACTAAGAGAGTAGTGCGCGATCGCGGTTTGCCGACAGCCCCCTTTGAGGTCGCGAATACTACCGCAGAGGCAGCAGCTGTGTCGTTGCCAATGCCACTTTTCCTTAAGCCTATGGCGGAAGGCAGTTCTAAAGGGGTAACTGGGCGTTCTCTTGTCAAAGAACGCGAGGAGCTAGTCAATACTTATCAAGTGTTACACGAACTTTTTGGGCAACCAATACTCGTGGAAACCTTTCTTCCTGGTAGAGAAGTAACAGTAGGCATTATTGGCAACGGTAGCAACTCACGGGTAGTAGGTGTGATGGAAGTAATTTTTACAGGTCAAGTGGAAGCTTTCGCCTACACCACCCTTAATAAAGATGAGTATTTGGAACGGGTATCTTATCGTTTGCTTATAGATCCCGAACCACTGGCAGCACAGGCAAGGCAACTAGCGCTGGATGCTTACCATACTCTTGGTTGCCGTGATGCTGCCCGCGTGGATCTACGCTGCGATCCTAGCGGTGTGTTGCAGTTTATGGAGGTTAACCCATTGCCAGGGCTACATCATATCCGCTCAGACTTACCAATGATCGGACGTTTGGGTGGTATGACATATACAGAAATCATTGCTGAAATAGTCGAGTCTGCATGGCAAAGATATAAATGCTGAAGGGCGTTGCTGAATCAAGGGATGATTCTTGTAGGGTGGGCGACACGATAGCCCTAAAATACAAGAGACGGGCTTTTCGGCCTATCCTACAAAACTAACAAAATCATCACACTTTCTCTGCAACGCCTGCTGAAGAAGAGGCAGGGGGCAGGCTGACAGGTACAACAACACCTACACCTGTCAGCGACTTCCCCCTCCCCTCTGCCTTTTTTATGCAATATGAAGTTGCTCAAACTAAACTACAGAGGGATGTTAGGTGATACGCTCATCTTATAGGGTGTTCAATAGTGTTACCTGACTGTGGAGAATATACTCATGAATTTATTATTTATGCAAACAGCAGCACCAGCTATAGATGCTGCCCCTCATTTTCCTGTTGCTTTTACCTTGGTGTATGTCGTTGGTTTTGTTGCTGCTGTCACCATTGGCTCAATAGCTTGGTACAACTCGAAACGCCCCGCAGGTTGGGAAAGCAAAGAACGTCCTGATTTTGTGCCTAAAGTTGATAAAGAAGAAACTCCGGGTGTGGGTGAACCTAAATAATAAGCAGTGATGAGTGCTGAGTTTAATAATCAAACTTACAGCAGTTTTCATTTATTTTGAACCACATTTTAGATTATTCAGAAGCCTTGTAGAGACGTAGCAGTGCTACATCTCTACATTTGCCTATTAACTCCGCAAAGAAGTTACATTCATATCGTCGTTCAATCTGCGAATCAAACGGGATAACTCACGAATGATATTCACCGCAATTTCGGGAGTTTCTTCGATCGCATCATATAGTTGCTCTTGCGTCAGTTCTAAAAATTCACAAGGTTCTAGAGTCGTGGCAGTGGCAGATCGAGGTTGAGTATCGAATACTGCCATCTCACCAAAATATTTTCCCTGTTCCACCTCTGCCAACTGTTTATTCCCAATGTGAACTTTAACTCGACCGGAGACGACAATATAGAGCGATCGCCCCTCTTCTCCCTGTCGAAAGATGGTGTAATTAGCTGGGAATGACAATTCGTTCATCACTGAAGTGAGCCGCACAATAAAATCATCCCGCAATTCCTTAAAAATCGGGACTCGCCGGACAAATAATAAACGGTCAACACTGGTTAGCATAATTACAAGTTAAAATTCAACATTACTGAACATCTCAAAACTGAAGTCAGAGGGCGATTAGTCATATTACCGATGTTGAATGCTAGCCGTCAAGGATATCCGAGCCTTTATCATCTGACAAGAGTTCTCTTCAATAAGAGCGATTGCATAGAAGTTTCTCAAACAATAGCTCAGTATTCAATACTACTCGTTTTGTGCATTTTGAACTCAGAATTTAGTTTAGGGAAAAGGTTAAAGGCTATTTTCTTTCCGTTTTTCCCTCATGAGTGTCAATGGGTACAAAGCCCAAAACATTTAGTAATTTTGTCAATCACTTTTATTTATCATTTTAAAAAACAAGAGTATTTGCTCTTATTTGGCTGCAAGCCATAATATTGACTTCATGAGCTCCCAAGGTACCTTGCTGAGAAAAAATCACCAATTTGATTGGAGGCAATGCCTCTAAAAATTGGATCATTGGCTGATAAATAACGAATATCGCTCGGTTGTCGTTAGAAAAACAGTCACAAAATCTCTGAACCTGCCCTCAGATCGAGAAGCAGAGAAGATTAACACAAACAGCATTAGAATTACTGTGAGCAACAATTATGGCTTGGCTAATTAGTACATTATTGATTGGAATCTCTGTCGCTTTTGCAACTACCTTTGACGACAACTTATATTTGACAGCTTTTTTCGGTAAAGTCAATCGTAGCTTTCGTCCTAAGCATATTGTTCTCGGTGAATTCCTGGGATTTACTACCTTAGTATGTGCTAGTCTCCCTGGTTTCTTCGGGGGTCTGATTATTCCTAGCAGCTGGATTGGTTTACTAGGTTTACTTCCCGTCGCCATTGGTATCAGTAATCTCATCAGTCGAGAAGAACAAGAAGAGACAGTGCAAGCTGTGTCAGTTGACTTCACCTCTCCGGTAAAATCTGCACGCCAGAAGAAATCACTATTAGCAACCATCCGCGATCCTCAAACTTACCGTGTTTCTGCTGTCACCATTGCCAATGGAGGAAACAACATTGGAATTTATGTACCGTTGTTTGCCAGTAGCAATCTTCCAAGTTTGGGCGTAATTCTGTGTGTTTGTTATTGCGCTGTTGGGATGTGGTGTTTACTCTCTTACAACTTGACTCGTAATCCTCTGATGACTCCCGTTTTAACTCGCTATGGTCGCAAAATCTTCCCCTTTATCTTAATTTACTTGGGACTGTCTATCTTAATTAAAAGTGAAACATATCGTCTTTTACCTAGTCTGGCAATGCTTGGGAATTAGGTATGAAGCGATCGCTCCCCCTTGAGTGGACGCTCCACGCGATCGCAATTTTTGATGATGTAAGCAAATCAGCGATCGGTTCCCATCCAAAAAGATTTTTTAATCACTTGAATTTATCAATATGAATAACAATAATATTTGCTCTTATCAATCAAGTTATCTAAAGTGAGAATAAAGCACATTATCGATGGCTCTTATAAAAGCAAGCCCACCAATAGGAATCAGATTATGAAGGAACTAATGAATCAATCCAACTCTAAAAAATTAACTCAGTGGCTCGTAAAAGCAGTGTTTCTGGTAGTTGTCGCGGGATTTACTCTGCTTATCCAGCCCAGCGCTAGAGCGCAAGCACTAACACCATCCATATCTACGGAATCTGAACTAGCTCCAGTTGAATCGCCAATAGAGTCTGTAACACCACCAGTAATATCTCCGCTTCAATTACCAATAGAGCCTGTAACACCACCAGTAATATCTCCAGTTGTATCGCCAATAGTGTCAGTAGCAGATAACCTTAGACATTTATTACAAACTAATGAATGTGTCGGCTGTAACCTGGCTGGGGCAATGTTAAAGGATGCAAACCTGCAAGCAGCAAACTTGGAAGGTGCTAACTTACAAAATGCAGACTTAGAAAGAGCTAACTTGCAGCAAACAAACTTACAAGGGGCTAACTTTCAAGGAGCAGATTTAGGCAAGGTAAACCTTTGGGGAGCAAACCTGGTGGGAGCAAACCTATTTGATGCAGACTTAGAGAAAGCCAATCTACTGGGAGCCAATCTGCAAACCGCTAACCTACAAAACGCAGACTTGGAAGATACAAATCTGACAAATGCAAACATTCAAGGAGCTAACCTGATGGGTGTTGATTTGGAAGATGCAATCAGACCGGAAGGATTCGCTATTCGGTAATTAAACTGAAGTTCTCCATACGAGTTGAATAAAAAATATCAAAAGCCTGATTCAGCAATGAATACAGGCTTTAATTAATAGGCAAGTTCGTAGTAAGGACTTTAGTCGTTAATTTTCTAAGCACTTTAGTGCTTACTACAAATTTTTCATTACTAACAGGACTTACGCAACTGGCATATTATTTTCAGTTCGTAGTATTCGCGCAGCGTCTCGTTCGCGTTAGCGTCTCCGAAAGAGAAGAGAGGACTAAAGTCTTCAAAATAAGGGCTAGAGCCGCTTACTACAAACTACAAATCCGATTTTTTTGTGACACTTGCGTAAGTCCTAACTAACTTAGACATTGTAATAGTACAGTACCACGTAAATAAACATACCATTGCAAATGGCGCAAGAGCTTGGAATACAATTATGCGTGACTTTTCACTTGTGCCTTGCGGTACTAAGATACTTTGCGACTTTTCAAACATCCTCTTAATGGCAAAATATTTTCAGTCATTTAATTCCAGCAATTCTTTTGTTTTCAAATCAGCCGCGACAGGTTGAGAACATGCAATCTGAGGAGAGATAGAGCAAATCGCCTCTGTGGTTGTTTCAAAACAATTTGATAACCCAATTGTATTTAACAATCCTGTACGTTCTAGTAGTTGTTGGACTTCGGGTTGTAAACCTGTGAGAATTAAGCGGCAATTGTGCCGTTCCAAGTCATGATAAATATCTTCTAAGGCTACTAACCCAGTTGTGTCCATATTTGGTACAAACCGCAACCGGAGAATTAAATACTTTACTTCCGGTTCATCGCGGAGGAAAGTAGCAAACCGTTCAGCAGCACCAAAAAATACGGGGCCATCTACCCGATAAACGGCAATTTCTTTACCTAATTCCAGAGGAGTACCAGGGGGAAATACTTCGGTTTCAGGTATTTTGGCTAGGCTCAATTCGCTCATGCGTTTGATGAACAAGGCTCCGGCTGCAATCAATCCCACTTCGACAGCGAGAACTAAGTCAAATAAGATTGTCACTAGCCAGGTGAGAATCATTACAGCAAAGTCTGAGTAGGTAGCACGCATCAATAAACCAATAGCTTCCCACTCAACCATTCGCAGGCTAACCACCATCAAAATCCCAGCAAGTGCTGCTAAAGGAATCTGTGCTGCTAGGGGTGCTAAAGTTAAAACGATGATGGCTAAGGCAACACCGTGAATTACCCCAGATAGTCGGGTTTTGCCGCCAGAACGGACATTGACAGCAGTCCGAGCGATCGCACCTGTGGCAGGAATACCACCAAAAAATGGCACAATCATATTAGCCAACCCTTGACCAATTAATTCGCGATCGCTATTATGTTTCTCGCTGACAGTCATACCATCTGCCACTACCGCCGATAGCAAAGATTCAATACTCCCCAGTGCAGCTAAAGCCAAAGCTGGGTTAATTAGTTCCCGAATCAGGCTAAAATCATTCCAGTGGGGAATACCTTGAGGCATCGGTAAAGATTGAGGAATCGTGCCAATTGTTGGTACATTCAGATGGAAAGCAGAAGCGATCGCAGTTGCTAACACTAGTCCCACTAAAGAACCTGGTATTGTTGTATTGATCCTCGGCCACAAAAGATTGGTGGCAATTACCACAACTGCCAAGGCAACTGCTGCCCAGTTTAGAGCTTCTACATGAGTTAGACTTTGCCAAAGTCCGGGTAAAAAATGTTCACTACGTGGTAATTTTAAACCAAAGAAATTATTTAACTGACCACAAAAAATAATCACGGCAATACCATTAGTAAAACCTGCCGTTACCGGATAGGGAATAAATTTGACTAACTGTCCCAGTTTGGCAACCCCCAAGGCAATTTGGATAATCCCAGCCATCACCCCAGCAATCCAAACTTTCTCAAGGCCGTATTTGGCGACAATTCCCACCAAAACCACAGCCATTGCACCTGTTGGCCCTGTAATCTGTACTGAGGAACCACCAAAAATTGCGGCGACAATTCCCGCCACAATCGCGGTATAAAGTCCCGCCTTTGGTTCCACACCACTAGCCACGGCAAAGGCTAAAGCTAAAGGCAATGCCACCACTGCTGCTGTTAGTCCTCCCGTGAAATCGCCACGCAGCCCACTAAACAAGCTACCCAGCCGCAAAAGCTGTGGTTCTTTGAGGATATTAGATGTTGCCATATCGTCATTTTTAACTCTTATACACAATTTGCTGAAGCACACACAAATGTTATTCCATCTTTTTAGTAGATTTCATCAGGGTTATTGAGAATTCCCTGATTGCGTATGGGTTTTGGTTCAAGTTCGCCTATTTGCTGATTAATAAAAGCGCAGGCTTGCTTGACATAATCGATAGAGTGTGTATATGGTATGCGATCGCTACCTAAAGTCTCAGTTACAGAGATAAATTTCTGCTTTAATCCAAACGCACAGCAGCTAGCGCCAGTACAGCCCAAAAAGTTGATGTTTTTAAACAAATAAGCCTATTTTTAGTATTCACTTTATAATTTATATGAGTACAAATTTGGTAAATACTAATGTTGCAATCGATTGAAGGAGTGTATAAAAACGGTAATATACAACTTTCAGAATTACCATCTAATGTGTCAGAAAGCCGTGTTATTGTAACTTTTTTAGAACCAGAAAAATCTCCAATCCAAAAGCAGATAATGCGGTTTGGTATGTTTTCTGGGAAGAAACAATCAACAGAAAACGATTTTAAAATTACTGAATTTAATGGAGATACCGAAGATGGCTTAGACTGGTCATAGGTAATTATGAAGTACGTGATTGATACTCATGCTCTCATCTGGTTTATTGAAGGAAATTCGCGATTAGGTGCGAATGCCAATGCTATTCTTTCTAATCCTGATTCCCAGTTAGTTATACCAGCTACAACATTAGCTGAAGCTGTTTGGATTATTGAGAGAGGAAGAACATCTATCCCTTCTGCCAAGAATTTACTTTCAGTAGTTGAAGCCGATCCGCGTGTGGTAATTTATCCACTTGACAAAGATGTAATTAAAATAACTATGAGCTTATCTGCTATTAATAAAATGCACGATAGGCAAATTACTGCGACTGCACTAGTTTTAGCAAGTAAAGGTAATGAAGTACAACTATTAACCTGTGATTCAAATATAACTGCATCAGGATTAGTTTCGATTATTTGGTAATGAGTGCGTAAAATCGTTATGTTTTTAAACGCAAAGGGACGCAGACTAACGCAGAGCTTTGCCTAATTTATTTTGCTACGAATTAATTAAATATTGTACTGAGACTTTCCTGAAGTAGCATTAAAAGGAAAAGTCAAGGCTTAAGTAATTTTTACGAGGACGCAATAGTATTAATTAGTATACTCTCTGGGTAATCAGGCTACTCAGATAAACTTATGGGACTGTACGACCAAAATCAATCATCACAGGATGCCCTACGAAAGTTACGCGAAGGAGCAAGCCACTCTAGAGTAGCCCAAGAAATTGCTCAACGAGACTATGCAAAAGCTCAAGCCGAAGCTGATAAATGGGAACAAGAATATCACCTTGCTGTGCAAGGAGGTAATCAGAATTTAATTAATCAAGCGAAATTCCAAAAGGAACGATATCAAGCAATCGCTAGTAGACTAAAAACCCTGGTAGAGGAGCAACAACCACAAGTAGACGCAATTAAAAGTAGTTTGCAATCTTGGGAGCAAAAGGTTTCAAAAACACAGAATGAAGTATTACGGAGTGAGTCTAACATCGGTGAGGTTTCACCAACATTCATCAGCTTTGAATATAAAGATGTTGATGTATCGATTGATGATGAATTACAGCAACTTAAAGCATTAATGCTACCACCTCAACCTCAAGAGCAAACTCAAGCTAAAAAAGACAGCAAAGTGCTTTTAACAGAAGCTATTCATGAGACAAAAAAAGCTGTCAACAGCGCTGTTGCTAATCAAGAAGGTATTGAGAAATATTTTGAAAAAGCCCAGAAAGAAATTAAATACTGGAACGAAAAAGTTCAGGACGCTTTGAAAAACAATGATGATGATTTAGCTCTTCAAGCTGTAGTAAATAAAAAAATACAAAATAAAATTGTGCTTGTTCTTCTAACTCAGCTTCAACAGCAGCAAGCAACAGTAACTTTACTCAGACAAAATCTGATGACTCTAGAAAATTTCAAGAAAACATTAGGCAATGACACAGAATTCTAAAACAGGGGCAGCATTCATTGCAGGCGGAACCCTAGCAGGTGCTAGTGTTTCCGCAACTGTAGGCGGGATGGGGCTAGCAGGCGGATTTGGCGCAGTCGGTATTGGTGTAACTCCTGTAGTCGGTGCTGGCGCTGTGGCTGGTGCAGCTGCTTATGGCGCTTTTAAAGCCATAGCAGAAGGAGATGCTGTTGCTTTTGGTGCAATGGGAATTGGTGCAGTCGGTGGTGCTGGTGTTTATAGCATCGTCGGTGGTATGGGTTTAGTCGCACCAAAAGTAGGGCTGGCATTTGGGATTGGTGCAGTCCCGATGGCGGGAATTGGTGCAGTGATGGGACTCGCCGCCTATGGTATTGCCAAACTGTTAGACGAATCAGGAATTAGCGAAACTCCAGCACAGCTTTTTGAGCGGATGGAAGAGAAAGTTTTGCAGATGGGATACTATTCCGAAGCAGTGATGGAATTAGATGCATTTTTATCTGGTGACGATCTCAACCAAAAATTTGCCGTTTTGGAAATGGAAGACGAGTTACAAGCGCTTAAGGCTGAATTCAATAAAAAATCAGAATTTGTTACCCCTAAACCTTTTACTCCCAATATTGAACCAGAAAAAATATCTTTGACAACCCAGCTACCTGAAACTTGGAGATGTGTACGCACACTCAAGAGTCACTTAGCGGCAGTTAATGCGATCGCAATCAGTCCCGATGGTACTACCTTAATCAGTGGCAGTGATGACAGACAAGTTAATTTGTGGAATTTGAAAACCGGAAAATGGCTTTATACATTCTCTGGACAAGCAGAAGCAGTTTTATCTGTTGCTATCAGCCCTGATGGACAGCAGATTGCAAGTGGTAGTGTCGATCGCAAAATCAGCAGTTGGCAGATAGACACAAAAAAATTTCTCCATACATTCTTTTATTTAAATTCTCCCTACAGTCATAATGGCTTTGTTAACTCGGTAGCATATAGTCCTGATGGAGCAATTATTGTTAGTGGTAGCGCTGATAAAACGATTAGAATTTGGGGACGCTACACGGGAACAGTAAAACGCACATTGAATGGACACTCAGACGCAGTTTTATCTGTCACCATCAGTCCCGATGGTAAAATCCTTGCAACTGGTAGTGCCGATAAAACTATTAGGCTTTGGGATACCAAAACTTGGGAACAACGCTATATTCTCACTGAACATTTGGGAGCGGTGAATACAGTTGTTATTAGTCATAACAGTCAAACTCTTATTAGTGGTAGCACAGACACCACAATTAAACTGTGGAATCTCCAAACTGGAGAATTAATCTCTACTCTGACTGGACACTCAACGGCGGTTTTGTCTGTTGCCATCAGCCCCGATGGAAAAACCTTGGCCAGTGCCAGCCGAGACGGTACAATCAAACTTTGGAACCTCCACACTGGGGAATTACTACAAAATCTTTCTGGGTGTAATCCCGTTGCTTTCAGCCTTGATGGTAAAACGCTGGTAAGCGGCGGTAATGGCGGAAGCATCAAGATTTGGAGTCAATTTACTCTCGACTCTGGATTATCGGGCGAATGGTGGGAAGTCTTGGGCGTAAATCAGAGCGATCGCCCCAATGTTGTTAAAATTGCCTACCGTCGATTAGCAAGATTGTATCATCCTGATGTTAATAGTTCTGCGATCGCAAAAGCCTCAATGCAAGCAATTAATCGAGCTTATAAAGAATTCCAGCGACAGGTAATATGAAGTTAGCAGTTTATCGATGCTAGTCAAAATATGAATAATATTTGAGGAAATAGTGTTATGTTTCAACATTTAGTAAAAGCGATAAATTTTGAAGAATTTGTCGAATGGAAACCAGAAAACGGCAGATATGAATTACATAAAGGAGTAATAGTTGAAATGCAGCCGACAGGGGAACATGAGTTAGTTAGAGCATTTCTGATTAGAGAACTCAATTTTGAGATTCGCCGGTTTAACCTAGCTTATTCGATTCCGGCTCAAGCATTAATCAAATCTGTCGATAAAAAATCTGGTTATATTCCAGATGTGCTGGTATTGAATATCCCAAACTTAATTAATGAACCACTTTGGAAAAAATCATCAACAGTTACTCAAGCAGCATCAATTCCATTGGTAGTAGAAGTTGTGAGTACAAATTGGCGAGATGATTACTTTCTCAAATTCGCTGAATATGAGGAAATTGGAATTCCAGAATATTGGATTGTTGACTATGCTGCTCTTGGTGGAAAACGGTTTATCGGCAATCCTAAACAACCGACAATATCAGTTTATATATTAGTGGATGGCGAATATCAAGTAACTCAGTTTTGTGGTAATGAGCAAATTCAATCGCCAAGCTTAACAGAGCTGAATCTAACTGCCGAACAAGTGTTTAAGGCTGCTTCGGGAGAACAGTATTAACAATTCAAAATTCAAAATTCAAAATTCAACTCTTTTACTTACGATAAACATTGTACTAATACTTGTTACTTATATAATTGGATACATACTGCGTTCCTTGCGAACAGTCTTTGACTCAGCACTCTTCGTTATCTTTGGATAGACTCCTATAAACGCCCCATGTCATCTGTCAGCAGGGTAAGATATTTAACCCTTGAGAAGTATTGACATATTAAAATTTTATAGCCTTCATCTTGCATATTCAGAAAAAACGTTATAAATTATTAGAGAATAGGGGAATAATCTGGCTTCTTAATGTCAAAAACTAATCCTGCTCAAGTAAATATACTGCAACCAGTTTAACTTCACACAACTCCTAAACAGCGCTGAAGATATGTTTTTGTTTGGTAAAGCAAAGATTCTGGACAGACAACGGAACAATAAATAATCTAAAAGTATATCTTATGTGACTGTTTTTAGGAATTATCTTACTAGTTGCGGTGGAAAATAACAACTATAATTCACCAAAATAGTAATAGATGGGAAGCAATTAACTAACAATAAATTTGTCTAAATATCAGTAATTTTATTTCTTGTTAGTTGATTATTTTTTTCTCAATTATTTTTGCTATTAAAAGAATCGTTTTTGTTATGCTGAGAATAGCAAAAATAATAAATGAAGACACATCTACCACAAATTCACAATCCTTATGGAGTTATTCTGGCAATGCACCTAAATGAATTGGAAACTACTGAGAATTTAAAAGAAGTGGAAGAAGCATGGCTAGCACTAGAAAAATCAATTCTCTATTATCAAGGTCGCCCTGTTGGGACAGTAGCCGCTTATGATGCCTCTGTAGAAGCGCTCAATTACGATCAGTGCTTTGTCCGAGATTTTGTTTCTTCTGCTCTAATTTTTCTGCTCAAAGGTAGAACCGATATTGTTCGTAATTTCTTAGAAGAAACTTTAAAGTTACAGCCTAAAGAAAAAGCATTAGATGCTTATAAGCCTGGACGAGGATTAATCCCAGCTAGCTTTAAAGTAGTATCAGAAAACGGGCAAGAATATTTAGAAGCCGACTTTGGCGAACATGCGATCGCTAGAGTTACGCCTGTAGATTCTTGCCTATGGTGGATTATTTTGTTGCGCGCTTATATAGTCGCCACAAAAGATTTTTCTCTCGCCTATCAACCTGAATTTCAAAATGGAATCAGGTTAATCATGGAAATCTGCTTGGCGAATCGTTTTGATATGTACCCAACGCTGTTGGTTCCAGATGGCGCTTGTATGATTGACCGTCGTATGGGCATTTATGGGCATCCTCTAGAATTACAAGTCCTCTTTTACACGGCATTGCGTGCATCTCGCGAACTGTTAATTTGTCAAGGTAATTCTGATATTGTTGAAGCCATTGATAACCGTTTGCCTCTATTATGCGCTCATATTCGCCAGCATTATTGGATAGATATTAATCGTCTGAATGCAATTTATCGCTTCAAAAGTGAAGAATATGGCAAGGCTGCTGTTAATCTGTTCAACATATATGTAGATTCTGTTCCCTATTATGAATTGGACAAGTGGCTACCAAGAAAAGGTGGTTATCTAGCAGGTAATGTTGGCCCGTCGCAGCTAGATACTCGCTTCTTTTCACTCGGAAACTTAATGGCAATCATTTCCGACTTAGCCACCGAAGAACAGTCACAAGCGATTATGACTCTTATTGAGGAACGATGGGATGATTTGGTGGGAGATATGCCAATGAAAATTTGTTTCCCAGCTTTGGAACATGAAGAATACAGAATTGTGACTGGATGTGACCCCAAAAATATACCTTGGTCGTATCATAATGCTGGTAGTTGGCCTGTTTTAATGTGGATGTTAGCGGCGGCGGCTGTAAAAACTAATAGAACAAATCTCGCACAAAAGGCGATTCAAACTGCCCAAGGACGCCTTAGTACAGATGAATGGCCAGAGTATTATGATGGAAAAAAAGGGCGACTGATTGGCAAACAAGCTAGGAAATATCAAACTTGGACAATCACTGGGTTCTTATTAGCAAAAGAACTGATGGCAGACCCCAGTTCTTTACCATTAATCAGCTTTGGAAAATTACCAGCAGAACAGGTTTCTAGAGCGTGTGAGTTAGAAATTGCCAGTGTAGACCCATATATGCAATAATTCGTAATTTATAATTCGTAATTCGTAATTAAAAGGCAGTTCTAGACAGAAATTTAGACCCGAATAAAAGCAAGACCACCTATAAACAAGGGGGAATTCAACTCGACAATTACGAATTACGAATTACGAATTAGTAAAGAGTTGGGAGTTAGAATACAAAAGCCTCCTGACTCCCGAATCGTGTTTTCATGACAAACGCCCGTCAATTAGCTTTTATCGCCCTACGAGATGTTCATAAGGGGGCTTATGCTGATGTTGCCCTAGATAGAGTGCTGCAAAAAGTTAATTTGCCTGATTGCGATCGCCGCTTAGTGACAGAATTGGTTTATGGGAGCGTCAGAAGGCAACGCACCCTCGATACTCTCATCGATCAATTCGCCAAAAAGAAATCTCATCAACAACCACAAGACCTCCGCACTATCTTACATCTGGGCTTCTACCAGCTGCGTTATCAAGAGCGTATTCCCGCCTCAGCTGCTGTTAATACCACAGTCCAACTCGCTAAAGAAAACGGTTTTTCTGGACTGACGGGTTTTGTTAACGGTCTATTACGCCAGTATCTTAGACAAGCAGGGGGGCAGGGGGGCAGGGGGGCAGAGGAGCAGGGGAGCAGGGAGGCAGAGGAGAAAGATTCTTTGTTACTTCCCCAGTCCCCAGTTACCTATTTTGATCCGTTAGAACTTCCAGAAAACCCTGTGAAACGCTTGGGCATTTTACACAGTTTTCCTGACTGGATTGTTCAAGTTTGGTTAGAACAACTGGGTTTGACTGAGACAGAACAATTGTGTGAATGGATGAACCAATCACCAACAATCGATTTACGCATCAACCCACTTCGCACTTCCATTGAGGAAGTTGAGGCGGCTTTGCAATCTGCTGGTGTTTTGGTGAGACGGATTCCTCATTTACCCCAAGCTTTACGATTTATTGGTAATACTGGGTCAATTCAAAAACTACCGGGTTTTAAAGAAGGTTGGTGGACTGTACAAGATGCTAGCGCTCAATTGGTAGGTCATTTGCTCGACCCCCAACCAGGTGAGGTGGTAATTGATGCTTGTGCTGCACCAGGGGGGAAAACAACCCACATCGCTGAATTAATGGCAGATGACGGTAAAATTTGGGCTTGCGATCGCACTCCGTCTCGTCTTCGCAAACTCCAAGAAAATTCTCAACGGCTAAATTTACAATCTATTCAAATTTACACTGGCGACAGTCGCCACTTCAAGCAATTTCAAAATACCGCAGACCGAGTATTACTTGATGCTCCATGTTCTGGTTTGGGAACTATGCACCGTCATGCTGATGCGCGTTGGCGACAGACACCAGAATCCGTCCGAGAACTTTCGGTACTGCAACGAGAATTATTGACACATACCTCAACTTTTGTCAAACCTGGTGGTGTACTAGTTTATGCCACCTGTACATTGCATCCGGCAGAAAATGAACAAGTGATTTCGGCATTTTTAGCTGATTCACCTCAGTGGCAAATTGAGTCTCCTATTGGCGTTGAGTTACCTGATTCTACCGATAGTGCGCCTCAAGGTTGGTTTAAACTTTGGCCCCATCGACAGGATATGGATGGTTTTTTTATGGTGCGCTTAAGAAAAACCAATAATTCCGAGTGAATACTGTTTGGGATTGTACGATTTGGTGGAGGCCTGAATCTACCAGAGGAGGCAGCAATGGTTTCCCCTTCCAATGTGAAAAACTTAGTTAAAATCCTGATTGGAGCAGCCTGGATCGATGGCAGAATCCAGCCAGAAGAACGGCAATATCTCCGCGAAATAGCTCAAGCAAAAGGTTTAGCTAACGACCCAGAAATTAAGCCTTGGCTGTACGAATTAGTTCCTGTGCAGCCAAAAGAATGTTACGACTGGGTGCGGGAGTATCTAGGCGATCGCCCCAGTCTTGAAGATTGCGAAAATCTGATTGAAGCCATCAGTGGTTTAATTTATAGCGATGGTGAAGTTGCTGTCGAAGAAGCCAGACTCCTAACCCAATTGCAGGATATGGCGAAGCCGAATGAGTCAAATCAACCAGCTCATACTGCGCTTCTCAAACAAATTCAAAAGCTTTACCGCCGTTGGGTTGAAGTCCAAAACTAACATGGAACTATGAGTTGATCCAAGAGGAGGCGGTGAATTATCTCATATCATGTCCGCTTGATTGCTTATTAAACCCGAAGAACCCCACCCCCGCCAAAGTTATGCTTTGTCTCCCCTCCCCGCTTGCGGGGAGGGGTTGGGGGTGGGGTGTAATGACTGTGGCTAGCATAACTAATTATGCGGACATGATATCACTGCCTTTTTGTGTCTCTTTGTCCCCATACCCCGCGATAAATCAAGACGCGATAAATCAAGACGCGATAAATCGCGTCTCTACATGAGGGTTTTGGGTTATCTGAACTGTATTGGCTTAAATCCACGTTCCTAAAGATGCCACTTTTAGACATTCTTTAAGAAACTGCTGGGGAATTTCTCTACTTTCTCCCCAATGCTGATGAATATAAGAAGCATGAATATTTGCAGGTAAACCCCATCCTTCGCATCCCATATTTTCGTCACAATCGTAGCGAGAGGTTTCAAATAGGGGTTGAGTCGGAGTTAAGGTTAAATGGGAACGATGAAACTCATGTCCGTAAACAGTTGTATTTGCCTTAACTAACAAATTATCTTGCAAAGCGACAGCACGACGATAGCCCAAAGTTAAACGTCCACCCATCACAGCAGATGTTGGTAGCACTCCCGCCATCGACCAAGATTTACCTTCAAAATCGATAATTTGTTCGCACAAATACATCAACCCGCCGCATTCGGCAACCGTAGGCATTCCTTTAAGTATTGCCGTTTTCACTGCATCACGAACGCTGGTATTTTCTGCGAGTTGCTGGGCAAAAACTTCCGGGAAACCACCGCCAAAATACATTCCCTGGATATCTTTTGGGATGTCAGCATCTTCTAAGGGACTCCAGAAAACCAATTCTGCACCAAGCTGTTGCAGCAAATCGAGATTGTCCTGGTAGTAAAAATTAAAAGCGCGATCGCGGGCTACTGCAATCCTAACTGGGAATGAGGGAGATAAGGAAGATGAAGCAGAAAAAGAAAGGGGTTCTGATTTTAACAAAGGTAATAAACGTTGCCAATCGAAGCAACTATCTCCTAAATCGGCGAGGCGATCGATTAAAGCATTGAGTTCGGAAAGTTCGGCTGTGGGTACTAAACCCAAGTGGCGATCGGGAATTGTAATGTTATCTTGACGGCGCATGACGCCGAGAATGGGTAATTGTAAGGGTTCTAGGGAATCTTTCAAGAGAGAGAGATGGCGATCGCTCCCGACGCGATTTAATATTACCCCAGCTATTTTAATTCGGGGATCAAAAGATCGATAGCCGTGAGCGATCGCAGCTACAGAACCAGATAAACGGCTGCAATCAATCACCAATATCACAGGCAAATCTAAAAGCCGTGCAATGTGTGCCGTACTTGCAAAATCAGTAATTTGTCCTTTGTCATTTGTCCTTTGTCCTTCGTTATTTGCAAATGACAAATGACTAGTGACTAATGACGAAATCCCATCAAACAACCCCATCACCCCTTCCACGAGGGTATATTCACTCAGTTGACTATGACGGGCAAAACATTGCTGAACGTAGGCTTCGGAAGTCAATACTGGGTCTAAATTGCGACAAGCACGACCAGTTACGTGTTGATGAAACATCGGATCGATGTAGTCTGGCCCTACCTTAAAAGATTGCACCAAGCGATCGCGACGGCGTAAAGATGCTAAAAGGGTGAGCGTGACTGTTGTCTTACCCACCCCACTACGTTCCCCAGCAATGACTAAAGCCATAAATGAAACAAATTAGGTTTTTATGCAGCAACTATTTTGATTATTGGCTGTGCGTCCATCGTCGCTTTATGCAAAAGCAGATGTACCAGTTTATCAAACCAATTAACTCAAACTTATACCAATTAGAAACCAGAAAACTACCCAATTAGGGGAGTTAGGTTGAAAACGTCTGTTTAATAATACAGTTGGAGATTAGCCGAGATCGGATAATAATCAGCTACCAAAAGAGGAAAGTTTATGATTGTAGTGCATCATCTTAACAACTCGCGATCGCAGCGGGTGCTGTGGCTGCTTGAAGAATTAGGTATCGAATACGAGATCGAGTTCTATGAACGCGATGCTAAAACGATGATGGCACCGGAATCGCTGCGCCAAGTTCATCCTCTCGGAAAGTCACCAGTAATCACAGATGCAGACTTGGCGATCGCTGAGTCGGGTGCAATTATCGAATACCTAGTCGATCGCTATGGTAATGGTCGGTTAGTCCCAGCATCCGGTACGCCGGAGCATCTGCGCTACAAGTATTGGCTGCATTACGCCGAAGGTTCGGCAATGCCACTGTTGGTGATGCGGCTGGTATTGAACAATTTCGGGGCAGGCGACAGCAGTGTGGTTAGCGGATTCGTCGCGCCCCAGATCAAACTTCACTTTGACTACATAGAAGACGAACTCCGTAAAAATACGTGGTTTGTAGGCAATGAATTTACCGCCGCCGATATCCAAATGAGCTTTCCCCTAGAAGTGGTGGCTGCACTCCCCGAAGAAGTCGAGAACCGGCCAAAGCTGAAAGAATTTGTCGAGCGCATTCATGAACGACCTGCTTACAAACGCGCCTTGGAGCGTGGAGGTAAATACGAGGTATCTTTTCAATAGACTTCTTGCATAAATCCCTCTCCCAAGCAAGGCTACGGTGGACACAAAAGTCTTCTAAAGTTTTCCCACGTCTTGATCTGTTATGTTAATGCATCGACCTGTTATGTTAATGCATCGACTTGCTATGCCAATACATCGACCTGTTATGTTAATGCATCGACCTGTTATGTTAATACATCGACTTGCTATGCCAATACATAAACCTGTTATGTTAATGCATCGACCTGCTATGCCAATACATAAACCTGTTATGTTAATGCATCGACCTGCAAAGATTAGCCCACCCTAAGTTACACCTGACTTTTCACATTATGTGGAAAAGCTAACGATTGACCTAACCCCCTAACCCCCTTCCCTGTGAGGAAAGGGGGAAAATTCAAAGTCTTTCTCTTAAGAGGAGAGACTTTGAAGAGAGGTTTTCCAGATACCGTGAAAAGTCAGAAGTTACACAGCAACTCTAAAAGACTTATGTGTACAGCGTAGTTCAAGCTTGAGAGAAAGTTGGGACAATTTATAGGGTTTTTGCTCCCCTCTCCTGGTAGGAGAGGGGCTGGGGGAGAGGTCAAAATAGCACTCGTCAAACTCACGTTGATTTAACACCAAGGAAAATAGAAAAACCCTCCAGATTATTGAAATATCCAAAAATCTGAAGAGTTTGTGTTTGATGTTCGTAATTTTGGTAACTTTTAATTGTTTCCAAGCGCAACTAACTATTTGTTTCCAATTTGAAAATATTCGCAGTCACTCCCAGACTTTCTTCAAAAAGTGACTCGCGACCCCAGCGTTGTACCTGCTGACTCAGCAATGCTTCCGCCTTTTGTTCAGAAAGTGAAGTCACCTGTTGAAACAGACCAGCAGATTGAGCGCCGCCGTGGGTTTCCATCCGCATACAACCACCAGTTTCCGAGCAAATTACTGTACCACAGTCTGCCTGCGGATTGGTCGAGCTGAGGCGCAAAGCAATCAAGTCGCCAGCAATTTCACCCACATCAGCCAGGGGAACACCCGCTAATTCGGTTTCTACTTGGCGTTGGTCTTGGGCAATAAAGTTAATCCGAGTGATTTCATAATCTCCGGTTTCCTTTTGATAGGAAACTGGCTGCCATGCGAGACGACTTGCCAACCAACCCAAAAACAGCAGTGCTTGTGCGGGGTTGCCTTTTTCGTAATCAATAGTTACTCGGTTAACTTCCCGAAGGGCAGCCCGACGATGAGGCGAGTCGTAAGCTTCAGCTGCCAATTCTTGCCAAGCTGAGAGGCGACGCCAGTTAAGGTCAGCTAGGGGAACACCACTTTCTACCAATTCTTGGAGACGAAGTAAGTCACTTTCTGGCTCGTTAAAGCGGCAAGAATCCACAATCACATTATTGCAGACGGCTGCCAGCCGCTTGAATAGAGTGTTGTTGGGGTGTGGTGTTGCTTTCCACCAGAGAAACTTCGGTAAGCCGCCAATCAACAATGCTGGAATCATCCCCCCTACCCGTTCCAAGGCAGCAGCAGTACCACTGATAGTGATGTATTCGCAGCAAATTAGTGTGCTTGATGATTGCTTCTGGATAGGGCAATAGGCAGAAACTTGAGCTTTGACCCCTTCATCTTCGCCAGTAATCGGAAATAGCGCGATGATGCGACAGGGGTTGCGGAGGGCAATTTCATCAGCAATTCTGGGGCTTGGGGCATTTAAGCTGGGAAGATCGATAGAACCATTATCTCCAGCAGCACCGTTTCCTTGACGTTTAATGAATTCTTCTCTCAAGATAGCCAGGGTTTCAGGGGTTGCTGTTCCCGTATCTGGCAGTCGATATTTTGTCTGTACTTGGCGCAAGGCAGCTACCATCTGAGGCCCTAGAATCCCATCAAGCGGGCCGTTGTAAAATCCCAAAGTAGCCAAAAGATACTGGGTTTCTTCGGGTTCGTAAACCACTAAGGTAAATGTCGTGGCGCGGGTGGCAGCAGGAAGCCCACCGTCCTCGCCAGTAATGCCATAACTTTGCCAAATTTGATGAAGTTCCGCTTCTATTTCGTTAAGCGAAATATCTTTTGGCGTCTGAAGTGAAAAAATTGTAGAAGCTTGGGGAGCCATAGTAGTTTTGAGTTGTCAGCTTTGTTTGGTGAATCAGTTAGGAGTTAGAAGTTAGGAGTTAAAAGTTGGGAGTTAGGAGTTAGGAGTTAGAATAACTGAAATTATTAACTCAAAAACTCATAATTTATTACTCCTAACTATTAACTCATCACTCCTAACTTTTTACAGTCTGCGCCAGCGACGGCCATCTTGGTTGATTAAGAATTCTGCTTCTGTTGGTTCCCAGGTTCCAGCTTCATACTGGGGAATAGTATTGGCGTCGGCGGGTGCATCCCAAACGGAAAGGGCTGGCGTTACGACCTGCCAAGCGGCTTCTACTTCATCCGCGCGGGTGAATAAAGTTTGATCGCCCATCATACAATCAAGGAATAAGCGATCGTAGGCATCAGATGTGGCTTGGATGCCAAAGGAACCATAACTAAAGTCCATATCAACGGAACGGGTACGGAATTCTGCCCCTGGCATTTTCACATCAAAACGCAGGGAAATACCTTCATTCGGCTGAATCCGCATCGTCAAAATATTGGTGTTTGTCTGTTGGGCAGCTGATTGGAACATCCGAGACGGAACTTCGCGGAAGTGAATGGCAATCTCACTGACTTTTTTCGGCATCCGCTTCCCGGTACGCAAGTAGAAAGGAACACCTTTCCAACGCCAGTTATCTACCACAAACTTCATGGCGACGTAGGTCGGTGTGGTGGAGTTGGGATTAACGCCTGGTTCTGTCCGATACCCTGGCACTGCTTGACCCTTCATCCAGCCAGCACTATATTGACCGCGGACTGCTGACCGCGACAGATTCTGAACATCAGCTAAACGAGTAGCTTGGAGTACTTTCACTTTTTCTGTGCGGATGCTGTCGGCATCCATTGCGTTGGGCGCTTCCATCGCTGTTAGGCAGTAAAGTTGCATGAGGTGATTTTGCAACATATCCCGCAATGCGCCGGCGCTTTCATAATAACCAGCCCGATCTTCCACTCCCACGGTTTCTGCTACGGTAATTTGTACGTGGTCAACAAATTGACGATTCCACAACGGCTCAAAAATCGCATTGGCAAAGCGAAACACCAGCAAATTTTGAACTGTTTCTTTACCCAAGTAGTGGTCAATCCGGTATACTTGGTTTTCTTTGCAATATTTCTGTACCACTTGGTTAAGACTTTGGGCAGAAGCCAAATCCCGACCAAAGGGTTTTTCAATTACTAGACGATGTTTGTAGGGATCTTCTAGCATCCCGGCGGTTCCTAGCTGCTTAATCGCTTCGGGAAAGAATGAGGGGGCAACTGAGAGGTAGAACATTCGATTACCTCGTGTGCCCCGTTTTTCGTCTAATTCACTCAATAAGTTTTTCAGTTTTTGGTAGCCTTCGGGGTTGTCTATATCCCCAGGGCTGTAGAACAGACCTTGAGAGAAATCTTGCCAGAGTTCCCCTAAATCGACATCGGCATGTGCTTCTTCCATGCCTTTTTGCATTTGTTCGCGGAAGTACTCATGGCTCCATTCTCTACGTGCTACACCGACAATGGTAGTTTCTGGTGGAATACGCCGTTCTCGCCGCAATTTGTAAAGTGCTGGCACTAGTTTGCGCCAGGTGAGATCGCCAGAAGCGCCAAAAATGACTATAATCTGGGGTTCGGACATCCGTTGTTGTTGCAGACCAACACGCAAGGGATTTTCTAGCAGACTAACCATAACAATTTTGGATTTTGGATTTTGGATTTTGAGATTGGGCATTGGGTATGGGGCATGGGGCATTGGGCATGGGGCATGGGGCATTGGGCATGGGTTATTCTCCTTGTCCCCTTGTCCTCCTTGCCCCCTTGTCCTCCTTGTCCCCTTGCCCCCAATACCCAGTCCCTACACTGGTGACAATACCTTGATCTTGTCTTCTAAAGAGTTCATCAAGGACTGGAAGGGCTGGATAAACTTGTCAATGCCATCGACTAACAGTTCATCCATGACGTTATCAAGATCGATGTTGATGTCGGGATCTTTGAGGTTTTCGATCAGCGTGTAAGCATTATCTAAATCTGTTTCTAAGCGATCGCCTACGTTACAATGATCGGCACAAGCTTTAATGGTCGCTGGTGGTACGGTGTTGACGGTATCATGGCCGATCAACTCTTCGATATACATCACGTCTCTGTAGTTGGGGTCTTTGGTGCTGGTGCTAGCCCAAAGTAGGCGTTGTTGTGTAGCCCCTTTTGCTGCCAAATCTTGCCAACGCTCGCTTCTAATGATTTTCTTGTATTCTTGATACGCAATCTTAGCGTTAGCGATCGCTACTTTTCCTTTAACAGCTCTTAGCTTTGCTTCCACGGAAATATCATCAACGCCTTTTTTCAACTTAGCATCAATCTTGCCGTCAATGTTGCTATCGATCCGGCTGAGGAAGAAGCTAGCAACTGAAGCAATTTTACTGATGTCCTTTCCTTCAGCCACCCGTTTTTCTAAGCCCCGAATATAAGCCATTGCTGTGTTTACATAGCTTTCTACAGAAAACAGCAGCGTAATATTAACATTCATCCCTTCGGATATTACCTGTTCTACTGCTGGCAAACCAGGTTCTGTACCGGGAATTTTAATCATCAGATTTTCCCGACCAATTTCTTGGAAATATCGTCGGGCTTCGGTTATGGTTGCTTCAGTATCATGGGCAATGGTTGGCGGTACTTCAATACTCACATAACCATCTAGTCTATTCGAGGCTTCATAAACAGGGCGTAAAATATCACAGGCATTACGGATATCTGCAAAAACTAGGGATTCGTAAATTTTGTCTATGGGTAAGTTAGCCCGAACTCCGGCTTCGATATCGGCATCATAAATAACATTACCAGCGATCGCTTTTTCAAAGATAGCTGGGTTAGAAGTAATCCCAGATATACCTTGATTTTCAACCATGTCTTTGAGTTCACCTGATTGAATAATGTCACGGGTCAAATTATCCATCCAGATACTTTGACCGTATTGGTTAATTTCTAGTAGATGATTGGTAGTCATAGCTAGTTTATTTCACTCCTGTATAGTGATGTTTCTAAGTGAAGTTGGCAAAACGCATCGATACTTACTTTTGAATTGTGGCGTTGCTAATCACTTATCGCATCGGCCAGCTGAGATAATCTTTAATTGATCTTCAAAAAGCGCTACATTGCATCCCTGATCCTAAATCACCATGATTAACTTTTAATTAATGCCAGATGAGAGTACAGCACAGAGGAAATAAGTTACTCTTATAAAACGTCTAAAATCCTTACGTAACAGTAATTACGAATTACGAATTACGAATTATCTTCTAGTGTCCGTTTTGAATAAAAGACTCCACCTTTGCTACATCCTCTTTGCTACCAATAATTAAAGGTGTGCGCTGATGCAGTTTTTTTGGCACCACATCCAAGATATTTACTAGTCCTGTAGTAGCACGGCCGCCTGCTTGCTCAATTAAAAAGGCGAGAGGAGCCGTTTCATAAAGCAAGCGTAATTTTCCTTCTGGATTTTGAATTGTGCCTGGGTAGAGAAACACGCCGCCTTGAACCAAAATTCTATGGATGTCGCTCACCATTGCGCCGCTATAACGAGCGCTGTAGCCTTCTGTGCGATGAACGTAGCGAATGTATTCCCGAATTGATTCTTCCCACTGCCAGAAGTTACCTTCGTTCACGCTGTAAACAGACCCGTGGTTAGGAATGCGAATATTTTCTTCTGTGAGGATAAACTCTCCTAAGCTGGGATCGAGAACAAAGGAATGAACCCCCTTACCTATAGTATAAACCAGCATCGTGCATGGCCCATACAGGATGTATCCGGCAGCGAGTTGCTTACGTCCGTTGGCGAGTAGGTCAGTTGCCTTACCATCGCTATCAGTTCCTTCTTGTTGGCGAATGGCGAAAATGGAACCTAAGCTGAGATTATTATCAGTGTTGGATGAGCCATCAATTGGGTCATACAGCAGGGTATAGCGGCCAATGGGGCAGTTTTCGGGAATATAGTAAGGATTTTCCATTTCCTCAGAAGCGAGGCGACAGACTAAGCCACTTTGCTTAAACACTGAGATAAATACATCATTGGCATAAACATCCATCTTTTTGACGGATTCGCCTTGGACATTAACTTCCCCAGTAAATCCCAGAACGCCTTCCATTAAACCGGCGCGACTCATACGACGAGCCACCAGTTTTCCGGCCAGGGCGATGCGATTCATCAGCGCACTCAAATCCTGTGCATCTGGCGAAAAACTCTGAAGTTGTTGGAGGACGTGACGGGATAAGGTTGTACAGTCACGGTCTAAAGCTCTGTCTGTAGCATCGTAAGCAGATAAGTCTAAAGATTCTGGCGCTTTAGCCATTTTTATGTTCTCCGCAGCCACTAGCTGTTAATTGGGTTTTAGTCATCTATAGCAACTTATAGTTGCTGCTTCTATCTTAGAAAGGTAATTTGATAACTTAGATGCGACTTTAGATAAACTAAAGAAATGAATCTTCAGTGACTCCTGTACCTAGATCCTAGCTACTTCGACTTAACATGAATTTCTCAAGCGGGCGGGTATGCCTATGCTTACTATCAACCAATTCAGGAAGCAGGAGGCAGGAGGTAGGAGGCAGAAGGCAGGAGGCAGGAGGCAGGAGGTAGAAGGCAGAAGGGAACCCACGTTTTTAAACGTGGAATTGAAGTAAGGATGCCTTGTGTCGAGATGCGTGGCAGGAGACACAATTTTTTTATACTAGTGGGCAATAATCCATAACTAAAGTTTTCGTTAGTACTTCTTTCCTTCTGCCTTCTGCCTTTCTTTGTAAAATCCCCACATTTGCGGCAGGGACTATAGGCTGACTCTGAAACATTAATACGAAACTAGTATCAGATTTGCACAAGGCAAGCAATCTGCCTGGTTAACTAAGTACAGCTTTGCGTAAAAGTGTAGCGTTTTTAATGCAAGTCAACGCATTAACATCGCAAGCCAACGCATTAACAATGCAAGCCAACGCATTAACAACGCAAGCCAACGCATTAACAATGCAAGTCAACGCATTAACAATGCAAGCCAACGTATTAACAATCCAAGCCAACGTATTAACAACGCAAGCCCATGCATTAACAACGCAAGCCCATGCATTAACATTGTCGTGTATTGCCAATTTAATTCGGTACGAATTAATGAAATGCTGTACTAAGATACTTTTGGTTGCTGCCATAGGATGAGTTTCAATTCAGAGCAGTAGTAAGCCTCATCACTGATTTGGTGTTCGTGGTCAGCTATCCAATCATAAATTTGTGTTGCTTTTGCTAATGCCACTTTTTCTGAACGATAAAGCTGAGGAGTAGGACAGTAAGCTTGGCCATTGATGTGTATAGCTGCAATCTGCCAATAATCGCTTTCTGGTACAACTTCTAAAAACCCGTTACTGTAAGACTGGATTATTCCTATATTCATCTACAACCATCAAACTTTCTAACATTGGCCACAACAAAGCCGATACCAGCCAATTCAAGCGAATCAAAGCTGGAATCATCAGGGAATGCAGTCGCAACCCCTGCTAATGATTTTGGGTTCGTAGTCAATGGAAATCTGAATTATTGGTCACTTTTTTGGCTTGATTCCGTTATTGGCAGGAATAATCGCACAAGAGACTGGTCAGCGCAGCTACATTGGGATTGCCCAAACTCAGAGTGCGGCTGGATAGATGATAATCTGTAGAGCGAACCAGCAATTCGCAGTACTCACTCAAAATAACCGCACAAAAGGACTAAATTTATTATGTCCCGTTTACTAACAGCATTCCGGCAGCGATTCTTACGGAGTATTGCAAAAGCAATACTTTTAACTTTGATTAGTAGTTTAATACTTCCTGGGGCTACTTGGGCTGCTTCTAGCTTGGGAGTTGATAATGGTCATCTTAGTTCTTGTCCGGCTTCAGACAACTGTGTTGTCAGTCAAAACGCAGATGAAAAACACGCCATCGACCCGATTCATTATCATGTAGACCGCAATGCAGCTAGAGAAATCTTACTAAAAGTTATCGGTGTTGTTCCGCGTACAGAAATTGTAGAACAAACAGATAATTACATCCACGCTCTTTCTAAAAGCCGTATCTTCAAATTTGTTGATGATGTAGAATTTTATTTACCTCCTAATGAGTCAGTAATTCATCTGCGATCGGCATCTCGCGTGGGAGAGTCGGATCTCGGTGTCAACCGCAGACGAGCCGAACAAATTCGTCTGGCTCTACGCGATTTAAACATTTGATTTTGTCGCCACTTATTCTCATTTAACTGAGAGAAGTGCGATCGCAATACCATTTAAAATTTATACTTAATGGAGAAATGTCAGACTATCTGCAATGATTGTGCTTTCCACACCTTAGTAGAAAAAGCGATAACGTGCATTCATCCTGACGAATTTGGGGTTAATTGTTCTACCGTTATTTTCTGCAATTCATTTGAGCCAGCACTCATCATTGACAGTCCTTGCGTGACATACGGGAACGATGAAGAATAACGTCAATTGCGTAGGCACAGCAAGTCAAAGTAATTCGTAATTCGTAATTCGTAATTCGTAATTACACCCCATACCGCATGTTGGGGCTTGAATAATGAATAACTTTTTTTATTTTCCATTAATAAATTAAGCGGCTTGTATCCTCAATTTATTAATTACGAATTACGAATTACGAATTACGAATTATTTGCTCAGCCCTGAGCATTTCAACTTACGTCGTTATTTAATAAGTTATGGTAATATAAAAGGTCTTGGGCGATTAGCACAGGGGTAGCGCACATCCTTCACACGGATGGGGTCACTGGTTCAAATCCAGTATCGCCCACTTATATAGAGCGACAAACGCAAAAATCTGAGAATTTCTATTATCTAATCATCTTCTCTAAAGCGATTTGCAAATCTTTTGTCAAATCACTCACAGCTTGTTTAGATGCTTGGCGATCGCCTTGACAATTTTTGAAGCGTTCTGTAACTGAAATTGGCTCTCCCACAGTGATTTGTGCCTGTCGCAAACCTAACCGAGGTCGCCCCGGTAGTGTTGTATCCTGAATTCGAGAAAGCATATCGAATACAAGCAAAGCTGTTTCTGCAAACCGTTCCGCCGTCGGTTGTTCCTGAATATAAGTAGCTGTGACTGCAACAAAACTTTCCACTATCCGCATATGCCGCATTCGCAAGTCAGCTTCTTCTGCAATCCAGTCTGCCAAACCGCGTTTGAAGGGTGCTAAAGCATTGATATCTGGCAAATCGTCTCGGTAAATGTAACTCCAGCCAGCCTCTTCTAAGCGGCGACAACGGTCAATAAAATTACCCTGCGCTTGAACTCCAAAATATTGCTCGGCAACTTGTAATGCCTTATCTAGTAGGCGATGGAGTCGGGCAATTAATACCTGATTAACACTCTTCGATTCATCAGTTGAGATGGTTTTGGGGATATCTTGATGATAGAAGCGACGATAAAACTCTTCCATCTCGGTAATTAGATATTCAGCCAACCTACAGAGGCGTTGATGGTAAATCTCTTCGCGATTACCCGAATCAATTTCCAAAACTTTCAAGCCACCATCAGCTTCTAACTTACTTAACAACCAATCCAGTTTAGACCAAGGTGGCTCAACGTAACTATATTGGATAGCGATCGGCACAACAATTACAGTCTCAGAACGGTTAGCTTTTTCTAAGTCTTCTACACACCAGAACCCCATTTGAGCAACACCAGGTTCTAAGGGGCTAACAATGCCACTATGACCATTAGTACCGCCTTCCGGCGCTACTGCGATCGGTAGTGCGCCATTAGCAAACAACTCTCGTGCATTTTGGATAGCTTGCCGATCTAGTCGCCTACCACGACGAACCGGCACACCCCCCAGCAGAGAGAACAGCCAACCTAGCCACTTTCCAGCCCAAACTGTCATACCTCGGTCATAAAGAAAATAGCTGTGAACCAGGGATTTTAATGTAATACCTTTTTGACGAGCAACTTGTGGCACAATCCGAGAAAGCAAATACAGCATACAGAGGGGATCTTCCACCTCTGGGTGGCGAAATGCTAACAAAAAGCGAATTTTTCCAGCCTGAAATTGTTGATAGAGTTCAGCTAATACTTCAACATTCGTGGCTTCAATTTTGACAATCCCAGCTGGTAGCCAAGGACGAGTGCGAAACCGTAGTGCGATCGGCAGTAACCACCGAACAATCTGGAGTACCAGCGGATTCAACCGTTGGGGAATAAATTTCAATGGTGGTTGAGTAGACTGAATCGATCTAGGCAAGTCGCTCTCCAGATTATATTTCTAGCGATTGTACAACGTGGGGGTCTTGGTTTTGCGTAAACCCTGAGCTTTGACGGTTAAGCTTTTTGATCGCTACCTTTCGCTGTTTTGCTTACTCAGCATTCCTAAACTTTTCAACGATAGACCCTAAGTATCGAATCAAAAATTAGTTTGGATGTTTCGGAAAATTTTGCAATAAATAGCCAAATACAGCTAAATTTAACACAAAAACTAATGTTTTAATCGGAGATATTCCTCGAATCAATTCATAAATCTCTGGTGGAATACTGATACCGACAAGTCCCAATACTAAGACATGTGCCCAACGCTTTTCGTACCATAAACCAACGGCTTCAATAGTGGTAACAATAGCATATATTCCGGTTCCGATGCTGCTAAATGCTAGAGTTCTAGGATTTAAGTTAACAACTTTCTTTAAAAGCCAATCAATAACGATCGATTTACCTTCTAAAACATAATTTTCTGAAAACGCCTCTAGAGTTTGATAATTTTTTAATGTCAATAATAAAGCGATCGAAGTAACCATAAGCAGCAAGGCGGTAAATGTTTTGTAGAGAACAATTGCCACTAACCCCAATGGACGCTTTTTCAAAGAACCCCCTAAGCATAGATAAGTCAAATTTTGAACGTCAAAATTACCTGAGTGCTGTCAAGTCAGAGTTCACCTCCTTATCCAGAGATTCTTCTAACTAAGTACGGCTTTGAATCGGTGCAATGAATGCAATACTATAATTTCCTCTCCCCGAACCCCCTGCTTAACAAGGAAAAATAATCCCATTTTTTGAAAATGAATCGGGTTTTAATTGATTTTAATGTGCGTAGACTAGCAAAAATAGCAGGCATCACACATTTCAATCAAAAATTTTCAATGGAGGTTAGCGGACTCGAACCGCTGACATCCTGCTTGCAAAGCAGGCGCTCTACCAACTGAGCTAAACCCCCATACTAAAATAGTAGATAACTTTGATTACCGTTGTTATTGTAACTTATATCGTTCTATTACCAAAGGAATGAAGCCAGAAAATATCCAAGTTGTCGCCACACTGTATAAATTTGTTAAGCTGCCAGATTTTGCCGAGAAACGAGATTCTCTGCTGTCTTACTGCCAAACGCAAGGTGTCAAGGGCACTATTTTGCTGGCACTTGAAGGGATTAACGGGACAATTGCTGGTTCGCGTCAGGCCATTGACTCAGTTCTCTGGTTTTTGCGTTCTGACCCCCGTCTAGCAGACTTAGAATCCAAAGAGTCCTATACCGAAACCCCACCTTTTGAGCGGATGAAGGTGCGGTTGAAGCAAGAAATTGTTACTTTGGGGTTGCCAGAAATTGACCCAACCGAGCAAGTTGGCATCTATGTCAATCCCCAAGAATGGAATGATTTAATTTCCAATCCAGAAGTAACGGTGATTGACACCCGCAATGATTATGAGGTGAATATCGGTACTTTCCAAGGGGCAGAAAATCCCCAAACTGAATCATTCCGCGAATTTCCCGATTATGTGCGCCACCATCTCGACCCAACTAAACACAAAAAGGTTGCTCTCTTTTGCACAGGCGGCATTCGCTGTGAAAAAGCTTCATCTTTCATGCTTGCACAAGGCTTTGCAGAAGTCTATCATCTCAAGGGCGGCATTCTGAAGTATTTGCAAGAAGTTCCAGCACAAAAAAGTTTATGGGAAGGAGAATGTTTTGTTTTTGATGAGCGGGTAGCCGTTAGTCATGGATTGGAGAAAGGAAGTTATGAGTTGTGCCTCTGTTGTGGGCGTCCGATTTCAGAAGAAGATAAAGTGTCTCCCAAATATGAGCAAGGTATCTCCTGTCCCTATTGTTTTGATAGCCTCACCGAGGAGAAAAGAGCGCGTCAGCAAGAAAAATGGCGCTACTATCAAACCCAAGTTGGCAACAAAAATCAGGATGTGAGTTGAAGAATAATTTATAACTCATGATTCAGAATTTAAGGGCAAAATTACTGTAAATTTAGTACCAACTCCAACTTCACTTGTGACACTGATTTGACCCTGATGAGCATCAACGCATCTTTTAACAATTACTAACCCCAATCCAGTACCCTGAATTGATTTGACATTTGAGGCTCGGTAGAATGATTCAAACAGTCGAGCTTGGTCTGCTTCTGGAATACCCATACCCCGATCTTGAATATAAAAAGTTGCTACTTTCTCAATTGCGTCACATATTAAATCAAACTGAATCTTGCCACCTTGGGGAGAATATTTAACCGCATTTGAGAGAAGATTTGCAAATAGGTAATGTAAGAGTCCTTCATCCATGACAGCGGACGTATTCTCACTATGACAGGTAAAACCAATTTCACAAGCGCTGCTTTTAACCATCAAAAAATCTTCGATTAACTCTTGACAAAATTGCTCTAGGTTAAGGGGAGCAGGGTTGAATATGAGTTTTTCTGCTTCTGCTCGACCCATAAACAGCACTTCTTCCATGAGTTTTTCCATAGATTGGACAGCGCCTTGAATTCGCTTTAAATAGATGCCTCTTTTTGTATCTGTTAAATTTGCTCCCTGCATTTCCATGAGTTCTACTGCGGTTTGAACAACAGTTAGAGGATTACGGAACTCATGAGATACAGTAGAGATAAATAGGGATTTGAGACGGTTAAGTTCTTGCTCCTTCTCTAATGCTTGCTCTAGCAATTTTGTTTGCCGTCGTTCGCTAAGATCCCAAAAAACAACTACTACACCATTTATCTGGTCAGTTCCTCGCTTCAGTGGTGAAGCACTATCGCCAATGGGAATTCTTTTGCCATTTTTTGTAATCAGAGATGTGAATTCCCCTAAATAAACAGCCTGTTGCTCTCGCAGCACTTTTGTCACAGGGTTTTCTAATGTTGTCTCTGTCACTTCATCGACAATATGAAAAATTTTTGCTGCTTCATTTCCTAAAGCATCTTTTTGCTCCCACCCAGTCAGTGCTTCAGCTGCGGGATTCATGAATGTCATTTTTCCCTGCTCATTAGTAGCGATTACAGCATCACTCATTGAGTTTAAAAGGGTTGCTAACTGATCTCGATTTTCCCGCAGTTCGCGTTCTAATCGGTGTTTTAACAAACCAATCTCGATCGCAATTTTTAAATCTTTTGTAGTAAATGGTTTAACGATGTATCCAAAAGGCTGGGTAATTTTGGCTCTTTCTAAGGTATGGTCGTCGCCATAAGCGGTTAAATAAATTATAGGTACATCTAACTGCTCGCGAATCTGAGTGGCAGTAGCAATACCGTCCATATCACCTTTAAGAATAATATCCATTAATACTAGTTCTGGTTGAGTTTCCGATGCCTTGGCAATGGCAACTTTTCCAGATGAAGCTGTACCCGTAACAATGTATCCTAGCTGATTGAGTTGACTAGCAATAGTTCTAGCCACAATCACTTCATCTTCAACGACTAAAATCCTAGCTCGATCCATTTGATATTGATGAATGCAAAGTTAACTGCGTAAATTTTATGTTGAATACTGTTCCGCGATCGCGTTCTAGAGTAATATCGCCTTCTAGTTGTTCTGTAACCAAGTCATGTACTAACGACAGACCCAAAGAATCAGTATTTCTCCAATCTAAATTATCTGGTAAACCAATCCCATTATCTCGGATAGTCATCTCGATACTGTTGTCAATATTGTGTAAAGCGATACTGATTGTGCCTACTTGTTGATTGGGAAAAGCGTGTTTGAGGGCATTGGAGATTAATTCGTTAATTACCAATCCACAGGCAATAGCTTGATCGACATTCAAGCTTACTGAATCTATATCAGTTTCTAGAGAAATTTTACCAGGGCATATTTGATAGGAAATTAGTAAGCTAGCTGCTAAATTATTGATATAGTCAGCGACATCAATTTGTCCGATATTAGCGGAAGTATATAAATTTTTGTGAATTAGAGATATTGACTCAATTCGATTTTGACTCTCTCGAAGAACTTTGATTATTTCTGGGTCTTTGAGTGTTTGAGACTGAAGTTGTAATAAACTGGAGACAATTTGCAAATTGTTTTTAACTCGATGATGAACTTCTTTTAAAAGAACTTCTTTTTCAGCTAAGGCTGTTTTTAACTTTATTTGAGCTTTTTGTCTTTGAAGAAGTTCAGTTTGAGCTTGCGCTAAGATGCTGGATTGTTGAATTGCGATCGCTAATTGGACTGTTACTCGATCGAGCAAATCTAATTGATTTTCTTCCCACTCGCGAAAACCAGAGCATTGGTGAGCAATTAGTAAACCCCAAATGTGAGAGCCAGGGCTTTGAGAGCTTACTTCTAGTAAAATCGGCACAACTAAATTTGCTTTCACCTCAAACTGTTCTAACAGGCGAATATGGCAATCAGTTAGTCCAGCTTCATAAATATTAGCGATCGCTCGTTTGCGTCCCTGATAATATTCCACTCCTGAGCCTGTTTGAAAACACGTATCGTGAATCTCTACACCCAACGAAACCGTCCATCCAGGTTCCACTGATTCTGCCATAATTGTGCCGATCATTTCTGAGTCAAACTGATAGACTATTACTCGATCGACCCCAAGTAAATCTCGCACTTCTTGAACTGTTGCATTCAAAATATCTTGAAGATTCAATGATTGACGAATCCGTTGAGCAACAGTTCGCATCAATTGCTCCCGCTCGGCTTGAGCTTTTAGAGCTAGTTCAGTTTGCTTACGTTCTGTGATATCTTGCCCAATACCGATAATTTGACCATTTGAAAGGTAAACATTAGTCCAAGATGTATCCAATAGACGACCATCGCGCACCTGAGTTTTAAAGTCACCCCAAATGCGTTGTGCAGACTGAATAAAATTAATTACATCCTGTCGATATTCAGAATTAGGATATAGCACTTTCAAGAGATCACGAGTTTGGAAATCTTGAAATTTCCAACCAAGAATATTTTCCCATTCTTGGTTCACCCACTGGAGTTCACCATTGGTATCGATCAGGGCAATCATCAATGGTATGTTCTCAAAAATTATCCGCAAAAACTCATTTTGTTCTTGAAGTTTTGTTTCGGCGTTTTTGCGGTCATTAATATCATTAAATACTGTTAAAATGGCTGATTCATTGTTAAAAACTAAATATTGTAAAGAAGCGATCGCCCAAAAACGAGTTCCATCTGCTTTTTTTAATTGCAATTCATAATTATGAATAAACCCTTGTTGATTAAGAACTGTTAACAGCGCTTCTAAATCTGTCAAATTATGATATAAACTTACAATTTTTTTGCGATTAACTAAATACTCTGGAGAAAACTGAAATGTTTGAAGCAACTCTGTATTAGCGTATAAAACTAACCCATCAGACACACGCGAAATAATGAATGGAACAGGAATAGCTTCAGAAATAACTCGAAATCTAGCTTCACTTTGTTGAAGAGTTCTTTCTATTTGTTTGTGTTCTGTGATATCTCGTATATGAACTAAACGAGCCTTATAATTGCCATAGTCTATTGTCTGTGTGAAAATTTCAACATCAATAATCTGTCCGTCTTTTCGCTGATGTCGCCATCGTCCAGTAAAGTCCAAGCTAGAATGCTTTTGTCGTAAATATTCAAGTAAGAGAGGCACATCTTCTGAAGGGCGAACGTCACTTATTCGCATTTGCAAGAACTCTTCTCGTGAGTAGCCGTAGTGAACAACAGCAGCTTCATTTACATCTAAGAATTGCAGATTATTCTGGTTATATACCCACATAGGATTGGGATTTTTAGAGAAAAGGAAATTAAAACTCCTTTGGCTTTCATTTTCAGAAAATAGCATTAGTGGTTTTGTGATAAAAGTTTTTATTATGTACTAAAATTTAATTATTTTAAATCTAAAATAATTATTAATTTTTTTGCAAAATTTGTTTTTTACGATCCAATCTTCTACTGATTCAGAATTTCATGTATAAGCTCTTTGATATTTGGGGATAAAAAATTGGTCTGTACTCAAAGAGACTTCTTACAGAGATACATGTCGGTTCAATATTTATGCAAATCTCCAGTGTAAAATATGTCTGATAGTTTACACTAAGAAAATATCACTTGCACAGCTAGGGGGAAGATAAAATAGCCTGAAATGCCTACATATTAAATAATGTGGCAATTTATGATAAAACAACAAAAAGACTTAATTATCAATAAGCCTTCTTTAATGATAAATTTGTCTGAATTCTACGAAAGACACCTGAAACAGGACTTGGACTTGTTTAATACTAAAAATCCTAATTTATTACAATCGATAAAAACTATCAACATAGAAGCATTTGCTACGGCTTTACCATAGCAATACTTTATGAAAGTAGATGAAAGAAAATTCAACGGTTTTGATCTTTAAATTATATAAATGTTGAAGAGATATGGTTTCCTATAGTAAAAAATTGGCTGGCTAGAAATATATTTTTCCTTAACTCAAGTCATTTACGTAGTAATTGACCGAACTAATAATTGATGTCTATTCCCATATATATATTTTGAATTGTTAGGAAAAGTGGGTTAAAGCAACTTGTAATTCTTATACATTAAAACAAAAAGCGCCCTCCGTTACCAGAGGGCGCTTTCTTATTTAGCTAAACTTCAGAATTAACCGTTGATAGCAGGAGCGCTTATTGCTACAGGAGCAGAATCGCCAGCAGCCAAATCGAGAGGGAAGTTGTGAGCGTTACGCTCGTGCATTACTTCCATACCCAGGTTAGCGCGGTTGATTACATCCGCCCAAGTTGAAATCACACGACCTTCAGAGTCAATGATTGATTGGTTGAAGTTGAAACCGTTCAAGTTGAACGCCATTGTGCTTACACCCAAGGCGGTGAACCAGATTCCGATTACAGGCCATGCTGCGAGGAAGAAGTGCAGTGAACGGCTGTTGTTGAAGGAAGCGTATTGGAAGATTAACCGACCGAAGTAGCCGTGGGCTGCAACGATGTTGTAGGTTTCTTCTTCTTGACCGAATTTGTAACCGTAGTTAAGGGACTCGGTTTCGGTTGTTTCACGAACCAAGGAAGAAGTTACAAGAGAACCGTGCATTGCACTGAACAAACTTCCGCCGAATACACCTGCTACACCTAACTGGTGGAAGGGGTGCATCAGGATGTTGTGTTCTGCTTGGAACACGATCATGAAGTTGAATGTTCCTGAGATACCCAAAGGCATACCGTCAGAGAATGAACCTTGTCCGATGGGATATACCAAGAATACTGCACTTGCTGCTGCTACTGGTGCTGAATAGGCAATTGCAATCCAAGGACGCATTCCTAAGCGGTAGGATAGTTCCCATTCACGACCCATGTAGCAGAATACGCCAATCAGGAAGTGGAAGATTACCAACTGGTAAGGGCCGCCGTTGTACAACCACTCATCAAGAGAAGCTGCTTCCCAAATTGGGTAGAAGTGCAAACCGATGGCGTTGGAGGAAGGAACTACTGCACCAGAGATGATGTTGTTTCCGTAAATCAAGGAACCTGCTACTGGTTCGCGGATGCCATCAATGTCTACTGGAGGAGCAGCGATGAAGGCGATTACGAAGCAAGCGGTGGCGGCTAGCAAGGTGGGGATCATGACTACGCCGAACCAACCGATGTAGATCCGGTTATTGGTGCTGGTGATCCATTCGCAGAATCGATCCCATACATTGGCGCTTTGGCGCTGTTGGATGGTTGTTGTCATTGTTTTATGATTGCGGTTATTTATGAATCAGGCGGTTTCGTCTTTGCCTGTGAAACTACTTTACACTGCTTTACAATTTTTAATCAAGTTTTATTACTACAGCAAATCTGATATGAGTTATCAGTTTTGCTTATTTAAAACCAAACAACGAGGCAAGAATACGCCAAAGTTATCTTTATATAGCGGAATGGCACGCTTGTAAAGCTCAAAGACTTATTGTATCGTCGTTCCCAGCCTCCAGGCTGGGAATGAGTTTTGCGAGGCTCTGCCTCTTGTCAAGCTATGGAGGCGGAGCCTTCGAGGTTTCCCAGCTTGGAGGCTCTTAACCAGTTAGGGCAAGGGCTGTATCTTAACCAGCGTGCCATTCGCAAGTCTGACTTTTCACGTTATGTGGAAAAGCCAACGATTGACCTAACCCCCTAACCCCCTTCCCTATGAGGGAAGGGGGAAAATTCAAAGTCTCTCTCCTGAAAAAAGAGAGAAATAGAAGAGAGGTTTTCCAGATACCGTGAAAAGTCAGATTCGCAAGTAACCCTCTGTTCGCATAGCCTTTCGTAGAAAAGGGAACAAGAAATTCTGATCGTCAGAAGCCACTTCGATTTGTAAAGACTGGCTCCTCTATTACACCAATAAAAAACGACTACAAGTATTATTTGCTTACTTTTCTGGGAATAATAAGTTTGTATATTACCGCTATTCTAAAAAATTAACCCTCAGCTTACCACTGAGGGCTTTTTTTGTTTGGCAAAATGGCATATCTGTAAATTAGAGGGTTGCTATGGTATTTGAGTAGGATACATTCCATGCGAAAGTACTGACTTGCATTACCCCTGGTAATTAGCCAGGGGTTTTTATTTTAACTGAGAGCGATCGCTCTTAAATATTCTGCTGAAAAATTTATTTTTAACGATTTTGAGTAAATAATTTTAGCATTCTCTGCTTTTGGGAATTAATTAGCGATCGCGATTTTTATTCAACCAGAAAATTGACAATAAATATAAGCTTATATTAAGTGGAAAAATCAAGTACAACGAATTAACGATGACAGACGCTAAAAATGTAATCGATGGAAACCTAGAGGTTTGCTGTACTTCTCCCGTGACTGGGTTTTACCGCGACGGCTTTTGTCGGACAGGTGGTCAAGATTTCGGCTCCCATGTCATATGTGCCCAAGTAACATCAGAATTCCTGGAGTTTACCAAATCACAAGGGAACGACCTCAGCACACCTGTTGCTGATTTTAATTTTCCTGGATTGAAACCTGGCGATCGCTGGTGTTTGTGTGCTTCTCGCTGGCAAGAAGCTCTCGAAGCTGGTGTTGCTCCACCCGTAATACTTTCAGCAACCCATGCTAGAGCTTTGGAAGTAGTTTCTCTAGACGAACTGAAAAAACATGCCCTAACTTCGTCTTGATTGGGCATAGGGCATAGGGCATTAATTCTTCCCTTGCTCCCCTGCTCCCCTGCTCCCCTGCTCCCCTGCTTCCCCTCCCCAATTCCAAATCAACTCACTGGAACTTCCAAAGGCAGTTGTAATATATTGGCAACCGCAGAAATCAACTTATTGGGGTCAATTGGCTTAGATAAATGCTGCTGAAACCCAGCTTTTAGGGCTTTCAAGCGGTCTTCCTCTCGCGTGTATGCTGTTAAAGCGATCGCGGGGATGCGTCCACCTTTTTCTGGTTCTAAAGAGCGCAGTTTCCTAATCAGTGTATAACCATCTTGCTCTGACATACCGATGTCGCTAATCAGGATATCTGGTTTTGCTTGTTCAACTACTACTAGGGCTTCATCAACTGATGCTACCGCACTGGCAAAAGCCCCATACTCCTCAAACATAAAACTGAGAAAGTTACGGGTATCTGCTTCATCATCTACAACTAAAACTTTTAATCCAGCAAGGGGCGTCGATGCCACAGGGGAAGAAATTTCTCCTGTAGCTTCTCTACTCACCCTACTACCCTTATTATCTTGTAGAAGTGGTAGTCTTACAGTAAAGGTTGCTCCTTGTCCAGTACCTAAACTTTCGGCAAAGATTGCACCTTTGTGCAGTTCCACTAGATGACGGACGATCGCTAATCCTAGTCCTAATCCATTGTGCGATCGCGTTGTGGTACTGTCTGCTTGGCGAAAACGCTCAAATACTTTGGGTAAAAACTCGGAACTGATACCAACGCCCGTATCGATAACTTCAATTTGGGCGTACTGAGATTTTGGATTTTGGATTTTAGATTTTAGATTATTGCTTTCATCAGTATTTGCAGAGTCTAAATTTTCACTATCAGATTCAAATCTCAAATTGTTCGACTGGCTTGTACTGATGGTTGTGGAAGTAGCGCCCACACCAAAGTCTGAAATCGAAAATCCAAAATGCTTTGATAGCCTAACCTCTACCCTGCCACCTTTAGGGGTAAATTTTATTGCATTAGTTAGTAGGTTCCAGACAATTTGCTGTAAACGGGCTGGATCGCCATAGACTGATCCTATGGAAGTATCCAGCAGAGTATTTAATTGAATCTCTTTTGGCTCTGCTAGGGGACGCACTGCCTCTAAAGCTGCTTCCATCACCGAGATTAGATTCACTGCCGATACGTTTAACCGCAACTGACCGCGGATAATCCGGGATACATCCAAAATATCCTCAATTAGTTGCATCTGAGATATGGCGTTGCGTTCGATCGCCTCCAAGGCGCGAGAAGTGGCTTTTTCGTCAAGTTTCTTGGTGCGGAGGATTTTTGACCAGCCCAGCATTGAGGTTAGAGGCGTGCGCAGTTCGTGGGAAAGAACTGCTAGAAACTCATCTTTCATCCGATTTGCAGCTTCTGCTTCTTGTCTTGCCGTTTGTTCGCGAATCACTTGAGCGCGGACTTCTTCTGCTTGCTTGCGTTCGGTAATATCTTCAAGAGTGCCTACATAACCCAATAAGTCTCCTTGACTGGAAAGCATCGGTGATGAGCGAACTTGAACCCAACGAATATTACCATGAGCAGCCTGAAAGCGAAATTCTTCTGAGTATTCCCGACCTTCACAAATGTAAGCAGACCAACTAGCGATCGCTCGTTCTCTATCTTCTGGATGAACAGATTCCAGCCATCTCTTCTCTAAACTCTCTGCGGCTTTCAAGCCACAAATTATCTGATATCGGGGATTAGTATATTTACAGTCACCTTCGGTATCAGTTTCAAAAATGCCAACGGGTGAGCAGGTACTTAGCGATCGGAATCGTTCTTCACTTTGCCTGAGTTCGGTATTTACAGCTACCAATTGCGCTGTTTGTTGCTTGATGGCTTCTGTTTTCTTAAATAGTTCTACAAATACGGTGACTTTAGAAGTCAAAATATTGGGGTCTAGTGGTTTGAGCAGATAATCAACAGCACCCAAGGCATAACCTTTAAACAGCATTTGGTCGCTGGTACTAAAGGCGGTGAGAAAGATAATTGGAGTGTGACGCGATCGCCCCCGATTACGAATTAAGGTAGCAGTTTCAAAGCCATCCATCCCAGGCATTTGCACATCCAGCAAAATCACCGCAAAGTCTTGATGAAGCAGACACCTCAAAGCTTCTTCCCCGGAAGTAGCTCTCACGAGATTCTCCCCTAATTTTTCTAGGATTGCCTCTAGTGCCAGCAAATTTTCTAGTTTATCATCTACTAGGAGGATGTTGACTTTGCGTTCCATCTGCATCGGTTTATTTCGGTGATAATTGACAAAGCTTGACCATCTGGGAAGCAATGTTTGAGAGTGTCAAAATCCAGTCTACTTCAATAGCAGAAATTGCTGCCTCTGGCATAATGTCGCTTTCAGCTGTGGCAGGTTCTTGTACAATAGTAATTCCTCCCCGCGCTTTTATTTTCTTAAGACCTTGCATACCATCTTGGTTCGCTCCTGTCAATATTACACCAATAACTTCTTCTGTGTAGACATCGGCTGCCGACTCAAACAGCACATCAATAGATGGTCTAGCATAAGAAACAGGCTCATCAGTCGAAAGAGCAAAGTGACCTGGTTCAACCAGTAAATGATAATCTGCTGGGGCTATGTAGATATATCCCGGTAGTATTTCGTCCTTGTCTTCCACTTCGCGAATTTTCAACAAAGTGGATTCTTGTAATAAATCCTGGAGTGTGTTGCTAGATTCTTTATGACGGTGTTGTACAATCGCGATCGCTACAGGAAAGTCTGCGGGTAAATTACCCAAGACGATTTTCAATGCTGATAATCCGCCTAAAGAAGTACCAATTACCACAATTTTAAACGACACTTATTTCGCCCTCACACCTGTAGAATGGGGGTTACGTAAATAGCAAAGGGTATTTCATACTGAATCAGTCAGTGTTTTCTTGCTTCTTTGCTCTTACCAGTAACCCATGTTTAGGTGCAAAAATCATTGCTATGATAAACAACAAGGTTTGTAACACCACTATACAACCCCCAGTTGCACCATCGATATGATAGCTGATGTAAGTCCCCATGACACTAGAAAATACGCCCGATGCCATTGCAATTAGTATCATGTGGTCGAAACGGTCTGTTAACAAATAAGCCGTTGCTCCCGGAGTAACTAACATAGCGACAACCAGAATAATTCCCACTGTTTGGAGTCCGGCGACAGCAGTTAGCGAGAGTAATGATAGTAAAATATAGTGCAGTACTCCTGTGTTCAAGCCGATGGAACGTGCATGAGTGGGGTCAAAACAAAATAATAGTAAGTCTTTGCGTAAAACAGCTATTGTTACTAAAGTAATTACACTAATAATCACCGTTTGGATAATGTCTTCATTAGAAATACCTAAGACATTTCCAAACAAGATGTGGGTCAAGTCTACGCTGCTTGGAGTTTTGGAAACTAGTACCAAACCAAGAGCAAAAAATCCTGTAAATACAAGTCCAATGACAGTATCTTCTTTAATTCTCGTTTTCGCTTTGATATAACCGATCGCAATAACTGAACCCACTCCAAAAACAAAAGCACCCACAGCAAAAGGGATATTTAAAACATAAGCAATTACAACCCCAGGCATTACTGCATGAGAAACAGCATCTCCCATTAGTGCCCAACCTTTGAGGGTCATAAAACAAGATAAAACAGAACAAACCACCCCAACTAAGGCACTTACACAAATTGCCTTCACCATGAATTCATGCTGTAGGGGTGTAGTGAACCAGTCTAAGAATGCAAGAGTATTCATATTTTTATAACTTTAATCCAAGCAATATCAACTAAAAATTCTCAATCAATCAGATTCACCTTGATTTCCACGGATTAGCTGACTTTTGTTGAGAGATAAATCTCCAAGAGAACCGCCAAAAGTCCGTGAGAGATTCTCTTCTGTGAAAACTTCGGATGTATCACCATAAGCTAAAATAGTACGGTTAATGAGTACTACTTGGTCACAGAAAGTAGTGATAGATGCTAAGTCATGAGTAGAAATCAAAATTGTATGACCTTCCTCTCGCAATTCCAGTAATAAGTCAATCATCGCTTTTTCTGTTTTGATATCTACCCCGGTGAAAGGTTCATCTAATAGCAAAACTGTTCCCTGTTGTGCCAAAGCACGGGCGAGAAAGGCACGTTTTTTCTGTCCCCCAGAGAGTTCTCCAATTTGGCGATCGCGCATCGACCACATTTGTACCCTCTCTAAACTCTCCCTTACCACTCTTCGATCGTTCGCCGATGGAATTCGCAGTATATTCATGTATCCGTAGCGTCCCATCATCACCACATCATGGACACTTACTGGAAAATTCCAGTCCACCTCTTCTGACTGTGGTACATAAGCGACCAAGCTTTTTTTCTGTACAGTCTTTATCGGTAAACCATTAATCAAAACCCTTCCTGTAACTGGCTTCAAAAAACCCATAATCGCTTTAAATAGGGTTGATTTACCACTACCATTCATCCCTACTAAACCACTGATTGAACCTGCTTGAATTTGCAAATAAGCACCATGTAAAGCAACTTTGCCGTGGTAAGCTACTGTCAAATTTTCGACATCAATACTAATGGATTTCATTAAAATCACCTCTAAAATTAATTAATAGTTTGTAGTGAGCGGCTTCAGCCCTCTTTCCAAAGACGTAACGTTTTCCAGAGAACAAAATAGGACTAAATTCGTTACTACAAGCTTATTTACAATAGTTAGATTTATTCTTGCATACTTGCTCATTTTTGCTCTAATCCCTGAGTTAGAGTATTAATATTACCTTCTAGCAACTTGAGATAAGTTGGTGCTGGCCCATTGGCTGGAGACAGGGAATCAACATAAAACACTCCACCAAACCTTGCTCCCGATTCTCTAGCTACCTGACGTTGCGCTCCATCGTTAACTGTACTTTCACAGAAAACTACAGGTATTTTATTTTTTTTAACTATATCAATGACTTTCTCTAGCTGTTTGGGAGTAGCTTGTTGTTCAGAGTTGACTGCCCAGAGATAAGCTTCTTTCAAGCCATAATCGCGGGTGACGTATGAGAAAGCGCCTTCACAGCTTACCATGTAGCGCTTGTCTGCTGGAACTACCGACACGGCTTTTCGCAGTTTCTCATCAACTTCCTTAATCTTTTGACTGTATACTTTGGCATTGGTGTTATAAGTCTCTGCATTCGCTGAGTCCAAATTAACCAATGCTTTACGAATATTCTCTACGTAAATTAAGGCATTTTCTGGTGACATCCAAGCATGGGGATTAGGTTTCCCTTTGTAAGCATCCTCCGCAATTTCAACAGGCTTAATTCCCTCACTTAAGGTAACGTGAGGGACATTAGGGACACTGTTATACAATTTCTGTGCCCAACGCTCTAAATTCAGACCATTATTCAAAATGAGGTCTGCTTTTTGCGCCCTCACCAAATCACTAGGAGTTGGTTCGTAACCATGAATTTCTGCCCCTGGTTTGGTCAAAGATTCAACAATCGCCTTATCTCCTGCCACGTTTTGCGCCATATCTGCAATGACTGTAAAGGTGGTAAGAACTACTTTTTTACCTTTTTTATCTAGGTTGGTGTTAGTTGTGCCTGGGTTTGGACTTAACTGTGGTTGAGAATTGGAGATTGACGGGCTACACCCACTCAAACATAGCCACAATAGCAGCCCAGACGCTACAGGCAATTTTTGTCCGTGCTGCGGTAGTTGCATCTGAAAGTTATTGATATTAAATCTCATTATAGCAATTTCATAATCTTCTCACTTTTGTTTCACTTTAGCAGAAGTAAGATAAAAATGAAAGAATTATGAAAATAATTTCAGAGCAAAAAAGCGAACCTATTGCAATAAACTGTATTTCTGAGTTCTGGCTTAACCATGATTCCTTACTTTTGTCTTTTTAAAGGTTTTTTTGACTGATTCAAATATTTTTGTTATTTACATCACAAACAAATATTTTACTATTGTGAAATAACTTACAGACAAATATGATTTTTCGGCTTTTTTGTATTTAAAAAAATGCAAAAGTAAATACATTATGAAAATCTTTTTTTGTTAAAAAACTAACCTTTAAAAGTTTAATATTTATTGTTTTGACAATTCATAAAAATTTACTTAAGCTAAAGGATAGGTTAAGCAAATCAACAAACGACAGCGATTTGATTTAGCTACATCAAGAATTGCTGTTGCAGACTATTGGTATAAGGAAATGAATCAAAACAAAAATTATTCCATGTAGGCAATTTAACCAAATTTGGCTACAAAAAGCTAAGACATGATTAAGCGTATTGCACCGCGCAGATATTGAACAGAATTCGGTCAATTATGGATGGATACTTGTGGTGATGTTAGTGAGTATCCATAAATTATTGAAGCTTGACTAGCGATTTTAGATTTTTGATTAGGGTCTTCTAGTTTATATCTCGTCTGAGACGGAATAAATCTAAAAGACGCTCGCTAAGACTGCGCGATCGCAATCCAAAATCCAAAATCCAAAATCCAAAATTTATTGACCAAAGTGCGGTAGATATGTCCAGGAGAAGACGATGCTTGAGTATTTGACATCTTTGAACGACCACAATTTGCCCTATCCAGATACGATTCATCCCATCGTTGTCCACTTCGTAATTGCGATGGTGTTGTTTTCCTTCTTCTGCGATGTAATTGGCTATTTTACTGGTAAATCCGGTCTTTTTGAGGTGAGTTGGTGGAATATGTTAGTTGCCACGATCGCCATCTTCGTCGCGATTATTTTTGGTCAGTTTGAAGCGGGTTTAGCACAGCCTTACAGCCTAGCGAAATCGGTGCTGAATTTGCATACGCTAATTGGTTGGTCGCTTTCAGGAATTATCACAGCGATTACAGCTTGGCGCTATGTAATTCGTGCCCGCAATCCTAAAAAAGTACCGATTTATTATTTGGGAGCCGGACTAGTTTTAACCCTGATAGTTGGCTTACAAGTATATCTCGGAGATGAACTTGTTTGGGTATATGGATTGCATACCGTGCCAGTTGTGGAAGCAGTAAAGGATGGTGTGTTGCGATGAACTCAGAATTAATTGACCAATTGAACGGTTCTTTAGGTGCAAACGGATTACCTTACACAATTCCCATTCATCCCAACTTAGTGCATCTGACAATAGGTTTGTTCATCATTGCGATGACCTTCGATATTGCTGGTGTTCTGTTCCCCTTTGAAAAATGGGTCTTCAAATTTTTGGCAATTACTGTCGAACGTGACAACTTATTTGCTGTTGGCTGGTACAACATGTTAGCTGCCAGCATCATCACATTTTTCACAGTGGGAGCAGGCTTTTACGAAATGCTATTGGCAGCACCACCAGCTGATATAAAGAGTGCCTGGGGATTGCAGGCAATGGAAACTATGCTTTGGCATGGTGTGGGTGGTGTGTTCTTATTAGCGCTGATTGTTGGCATGACCATCTGGAGAGCATGGCAGCACTTCGTTTGGGGCAAACAAGAATATAAACAGACAGATAGAGAAGTGCAATGGATCTATCTGTTCGCAGGCATAGGAATCATGTTCATCCTGTACATCCACGGCACACTAGGAGCGCAACTAGCCACCGAATTTGGCGTACACAATACCGCAGATAGTTTGCTGCGATTAGGCCAAGACCTCAATACAACACTCAAGTAAGTCATTTGTTATTTGTCCTTAGTCCTTTGTCATTTGTCCTTTGATCAATGACCAATGACTAATACCAATGACCAATGACCAATGACCAATGACTAATAACCAATGATGAAAATCCAGAAGATTTTAAATATTTTGACGCTGCTTACAGGCGCGATCGCAGTGACTGTTACGAGTCTCTGGATCGGGAAGCAGGCTTACTTTTGGCTTCCCCCCCAAGCAGCAGCCGAATCCCTACTAATTGATGATTTGATTAGCTTCTTAGTAACCCTCGGTGCCTTCATTTTCTTGGGAGTAACAAGTACTTTAATGTATTCTGTGGTCTTCCATCGGGCCATCAAAGATGACTTCACTGACGGCCCCCCAATTCATGGCAATGTCACCTTAGAAGTTGTCTGGACAGCAATCCCAATTCTTTTGGTGTTTTGGATTGCGGGTTACAGCTACCAAGTTTATGAACAAATGGGGATTCAAGGCCCATCGGAATTAGTTCACCTGCATAATCCGCTAGCAATGCAATCGGCTCATGCAGAACCAAAAGATGTACCAGCTAACGCTTTAGCGGAACCTGTAGAAAAAATCGACGTATTAGCTAAACAGTGGGCGTGGGTTTTTCATTATCCTGAAAAAGATATTACCAGTAGCGAATTGCATTTACCTAGCGATCGCCGGATACGTTTAGCGCTGAAATCACAGGATGTTCTCCACGGCTTCTATATTCCTGCGTTCCGCCTCAAGCAGGATATTATTCCCAACCATGCGATCGACTTTGAATTTACTCCCATCCGCGCCGGACAATACCGATTAACCGATTCCCAATATAGCGGCACATACTTTGCGACGATGCAAGCAAATGTAGTCGTCGAATCTCCTGAAGATTATCAGCGGTGGCTAGCACAAGCTGCAATCCAAAAGCCATCCCTAGCAAATAATCAGGCAGCTTCTGAGTATGCCCAAACATCCAATCAATCAGTCCAAACAGGTTGGGTTACAGTTCCACCTGCTGCACCACCTCTAGTCAATTCACCTGGTTGAAAGGAAAGTAATCATGACTAATGTTCCTATTGAAGGTATTCTTCTCCCTGATGAGAAGCATAACCACGAATCTTCAAGTAGCTGGAAAGAATACTTCAGCTTTAGTACCGACCACAAGGTAATTGGTATCCAGTATCTCGTTACCTCATTTTTCTTCTTTCTCGTTGGCGGTATCTTTGCGATGGTGATGCGGGGAGAACTGATGACACCCGAATCAGATTTAGTCGATCGCACCATCTACAACGGTATGTTCACCATGCACGGCACTGTGATGCTGTTTTTGTGGACATTTCCCTCACTGGTTGGTTTTGCCAACTATCTAGTACCCCTGATGATTGGGGCGCGAGATATGGCATTTCCCCGCCTGAATGCCGTTGCCTTTTGGATGGTGCCAGTAGTTGGGATTTTGATGATGGGGAGCTTCTTCGTCCCTGGTGGCCCAGCCCAAGCCGGTTGGTGGTCTTACCCGCCAGTCAGTCTCCAGAATCCCACAGGTAACTTGATTAATGGTCAAGTTCTCTGGCTCTTAGCAGTGGCAATATCCGGCGTATCCTCAATTATGGGGGCAGTCAACTTTGTCACTACAATCGTGAAGATGCGGGCCCCAGGAATGGGCTTCTTTCGGATGCCCTTGTTTGTCTGGGGAGTATTTAGCGCCCAGATTATCCAACTATTCGGACTACCTGCATTGACAGCTGGCGCGGTGATGCTGCTACTCGACCTCACAGCTGGCACCGCCTTTTTTGACCCTAGCAAAGGTGGGAATCCAGTCATGTTCCAGCATTACTTCTGGTTCTACTCCCACCCCGCCGTTTACGTGATCATTCTGCCTGTCTTTGCGATTTTCTCAGAAATCTTCCCAGTTTATTCACGTAAACCTTTATTTGGTTACAAAGTAGTTGCTATTTCATCCATCTTGATTGCAGGAGTAAGCGGCATTGTTTGGGTACACCACATGTACGTCAGTGGTACATCAGGCTGGATGCGGTTGATTTTCATGCTGACGACAATGTGCGTGTCTGTCCCCACGGGAATTAAAGTATTTGCTTGGGTAGCAACTATTTGGGGCGGTAAACTGCGGCTAAATACCGCCATGCTTTTTGCCTTGGGCGGATTAATCATGTTTGTCTTCGCCGGCATCACAGGCATCATGCTTTCCTCAGTGCCGGTCGATGTCCACGTTAACAATACCTACTTTGTAGTCGGACACTTCCACTACGTCCTCTACGGCACCGTGACGATGGGCTTATTTGCAGCCATCTATCACTGGTTCCCCAAAATGACTGGACGGATGTACTCCGAAAGCTGGGGTAAAATCCACTTTTGGTTAGCCTTCATCGGCACAAACCTCAACTTTTTGCCCATGCACCCCTTGGGATTGCAAGGAATGTTACGCCGAGTTGCTTCCTACGCCCCAGAGTATCAATTCTGGAATATCATCGCCAGCCTCGGCGGATTTCTCTTAGGAATGTCCACCTTGCCCTTCATCTTCAACATGGTGATTTCTTGGATGCAAGGCGAGAAAGCACCCGCTAACCCTTGGCGAGCAATCGGACTAGAGTGGTTAGTTTCTTCACCACCCCCAGTAGAAAACTTTGAAGAAACTCCCATCATCATCTCCGAACCCTACGGCTACGGCAAATCAGAACCCTTAACAGCCAATCTCCCAGAATAAACGCAAACTATCGGGAAGACGCAAAAACCCTCCGCGTACCTCTGCGCTTCCCTTTGCGTACCTTTGCGTTTCAAATTCTCCCCCCTCAAAAATCAAAATGGACAGCTATATCAATTCCCACGAATTGCCCCATACAAGCGCAGAACACAGCCACGACGAAGAAGGCAACAAAATGTTTGGCTTCATCGTCTTCCTGCTCTCAGAAAGCGTCATTTTCTTGAGTTTTTTCGCCGGATATGCCATCTACAAAACAACAACCCCTAACTGGCTACCAGCAGGTGTTTCTGGATTAGAAGTAAAAGAACCGGCAATCAACACAGTAATTCTTGTTGCTAGTAGCTTTGTAATTTACTTAGCAGAACGCGCCCTTCAACGCCATGACTTAGTGAAATTTCGCCTGTTTCTCTTAGCAACAATGGCGATGGGAACTTACTTTTTAGTTGGACAGGCGATTGAATGGAACGGCCTGGCTTTTGGTTTCACCTCCGGGGTATTTGGTGGAACCTTCTATCTACTTACAGGCTTCCACGGTTTGCACGTTTTCACTGGTATTCTGTTGCAATTGATAATTTTGGTACGTTCTTTTCTACCTGGCAACTACGATACAGGTCACTTCGGCGTCAATGCAACTTCATTGTTTTGGCACTTCGTCGATGTTATCTGGATTATTTTGTTTATCCTTATCTATGTTTGGCAGTAAAGATTGGTGGGAAGGAAAACCCAGATAAACTCTCTGGGTTGGTGTATGTGGCATTGTTAATTACTTTTATGCCCCATACACCATTCACTGTAATAACTATATTTGGGTCTTAGTTCAACTTTTTAAATTAACCTTATTCTCAAACTTTGACCCATCTTGATGAGATAAAAATTTTTCACTACTGTGATAATTTCTTCGCCATTGTTCGAGCTTATCTATAGATATTGATTTAGATGTAACATTCACACCATTTCCTCGCCAAGCAACTTCTGAATCTGTTGTGAAAACCCCGCACTCTAATTGATCTAGCCTCATATTCCAATATTCGCTAAATCGACCTTTTAAAGTAATGACTTGCTCAAATACTTTGTTTCTATGCTTATTTCTCCTTTTTCGTTCTGTTGCTCCAGTTGCTTCTGTATCAATAAACTTAGTTTCAATTAAAAAGAGACTACCCTTAAAGGTTAGGAAGACAAAATCGCATTTTCCTAAATCTGTATAATCTGAAATTGGAGACTTTTCAAATAACAGTAATTCAGCGCACGAGGGAAACAATTCTTTAATATTCAGAAATAAATAAGCTTGCAATAGAAGTTCCTTATCATAAGGAAATAATATCACTCCTTCAAAAAATTTTTGAATGTCCTCATGAGTTTGGGGTTGAATTTTTTTACAGTATGAAACAAATCTATGTAGCTCGTTGACAATCATCAAGTTCTAACTCCTTCCCCCGGTCGCAGCCTTAAGGGTCTTAGCATCAAAAGATACCACTCTCTCAAGGAAATTATCATCCGCATAAGTAACTAAAAAAACGATTAAAATCCTAGATACTTAAGGCAATTTACTGTTGACAGTTCAATCAAAGGAATTTTTAAGTTGCTTTTCAGTATTGGTGGATTTTTCACACCTGGCCTCAGCTACCAGTCAGCGATTTTATATGAGCAGGAAAACTGGCGTTTTGCAAAGCTTGAACAGTTATTCGAGAATCTTGTACACAAAATTGCCAACCTAAGCGAACAAGTTTACGAGAAGTTTCAGTTTGAATAATTCCAATCACTGGCATTTTTGCCTTTTCTTTGTCTACTGAATGGTCTTGTAAAATCGTTTTCAAGCGATGTAAATCTTCCATATTACCTGCTTGCTGGGGATTTAATTCCACCATTACCATTTGTACTGTTTCCACTGGTTCTGCATCTTCAAGAATAAATTGAGTTTGCTCGTCACGTCGGTCTACTTTGCCCCAAATAATCAATCTAGTATCAACTTGGAGTAGGGAACTTATGCGTTCATAAGTTTTCGGAAAAACTACAGCTTCTGATTGTGTAGTTAGGTCTTCTACTTGCAAGATCGCCATCTGATCGCCTTTTTTTGTCACCACTTTTTTGACGTTATTTAACATCACAACTGCACAAAGCCGTGTATCTTCCCTTTGTTCTCCTAGTTGCGAAAGGTTAATTGGTGTCAAAAGCGGTGCTATTTGCCGTAAGGATTTCAGTGGATGATCTGATACATAAAAGCCTAATAATTCTTTCTCCATCTGCAACTTTTTCTGTGGGGGTAAATCTGTCACAGGTTTAGATTTGGGAGCAGTTTCAAAGGCATTATTTGCTCTTTTATTCTGAGTCGAAGAAAAGCCGTCGCCCAATAAATCAAATAGATTCCCTTGACCACTAGCTCTATCTTTCGCACGAGATTGTGCCCAATCATACACTAATTCTGAGTCGTTAATTAACTGTTGGCGGTTGGATTCAATTTTGTCAAAGGCTCCACAGTAAATCAGCGACTCCAGAGTTCGGCGATTAACAGCACGCAAATCGACGCGATCGCAAAAATCAGCGAGTGATTTAAACTCTCCTGTCTCATTTCTCGCTGACAAAATAGAAGCGATCGCATTTTGTCCCACGTTACGCACTGCTGAAAATCCAAACAGAATTTTTCCTGCCGTTGGCGTAAAATCAACACCAGAACGATTAATATCTGGTGGATCTATGGATATCCCCATATTTGTACAGTTAGTAATGTATCTCTGTACCTTATCGGTATCACCACTGTTAGCTGTTAACAGGGCCGCCATATATTCCAATGGGTAATTAGCTTTTAAATATGCTGTTTGATATGTTACATAACCATAGGCTGTCGAATGGGATTTATTGAAACAATTAGCAGCTATTAAGCCATTTTTTATCGTAAAATTATGGTCACGCTCCACCCCAATGTCATAAACATTTTGTTTGCCTAAATATTTACGTGTGGCTATTTTTATCATCCTACCTCACCTCGAAAAATTTTGTGGAGTTGAATAAAATTATGAAGTTTGTAGTATTAATAAGGTGTAATACAAAATTATATCATTAGAAAACACTGCTATACTCTTACACAAAAGCAGCCAATATATATGAAAACTTTGACAAACTATTCAATAGAAGGTTGATAGCCATGTATTTGCTGTTTTTAAAAACATATTAAACACATTTCAATACATATTAATCCGCTTAGTCAGATGAATGGGGAATGGCAAGCAGAGGAGAATAAGCAATAGACCTGCCTTAAAAATAGGGACTGGGGACTGGGGACTGGGGACTGGGAACTGGGGACTGGGGAAGAGATATTTTTATTGTTCCTTGTAAGTTCCACTCATGAAGTTTCTTGGCATTTGTACCTTTTGCACTCTTGTAGGGAAAGGGGGTTCATGTTAAAGGGGAATGTTAATTCTATCCCTTTCCCCTTTACCCTTTACCCAACTGCTGCAAGAAGTCTAATGCCCAATAACCAATACCCAATTTTGACCAATATGTACTAGAATCAATGACTTGAGTCACAAAGAGAGCAATCATGGCATCCATCCGCGAGTTGCACCAACAGCTGGTTAAAAAAGAACGTTCTGCCGTTGAAATTACCCAAGAAGCTTTAGAGCGCATTCAAGCGTTAGAGCCGAAATTGCACAGCTTTTTATGTGTAACGGCAGACCGGGCATTAGAGCAGGCGGGTGCTGTGGATGCCAAAATTGCCGCAGGAGAAGAAATTGGGCTGCTAGCGGGCATTCCTGTGGGTATTAAGGACAATATGTGTACCAAAGGGATTCCTACCACCTGCGCCTCCCGGATTTTGGAAAATTTTGTGCCGCCTTATGAATCAACAGCGACGCAAAAACTGGCAGATGCTGGGGCGGTAATGGTAGGTAAAACCAACTTGGATGAGTTTGCAATGGGTAGTTCTACAGAAAACTCTGCCTATCAAGTCACGGCTAATCCTTGGGATTTGTCACGAGTTCCAGGTGGTTCTTCTGGAGGGTCGGCGGCGGCGGTGGCGGCTCAAGAATGTGTAGTTGCTCTCGGTTCTGATACTGGCGGTTCGATTCGCCAACCTGCATCTTTCTGCGGTGTGGTGGGAATGAAACCTACTTATGGTTTGGTTTCCCGTTATGGCTTGGTGGCTTACGCTTCGTCTTTGGATCAAATTGGGCCATTTGGAAATACGGTAGAAGATGCGGCAATATTATTAGGTGCGATCGCAGGTTACGATCCCAAAGACTCTACCAGCCTGAAAGTTCCCATTCCCAACTATGCTGCTAGCTTAAAACCAAACTTCAAACCTAGAGGTCAGCTAAGAATTGGTATCATTAAAGAAACTTTTGGTGAAGGTTTAGACTCTGTAGTGGAACAAGCTGTTACCAAAGCAGTAGATCAACTACAAAGTTTGGGAGCCGAAATTCATATAATTTCCTGTCCCCGCTTTCGCTATGGCTTACCCACCTACTACATCATCGCCCCATCAGAAGCATCAGCAAATCTGGCTCGTTACGATGGCGTTAAATATGGGTATCGCGCTCCTGATGCAGATAATCTGCTATCAATGTACACTCGTACCCGTGCCGCTGGTTTTGGTACAGAAGTCAAACGCCGGATTATGATTGGCACTTACGCCCTTTCGGCTGGCTATTATGACGCTTACTACCTGAAAGCGCAAAAAGTCCGTACTTTGATTAAGCAAGACTTTGAAAAGGCTTTTGGCGCGGTCGATGTGTTAGTTTGTCCCACATCTCCCACTACAGCATTCAAAGCAGGGGAAAAAACTACTGACCCCTTGAGTATGTATTTGAATGACTTGATGACTATTCCTGTAAATCTTGCTGGTTTACCCAGTTTGAGTTTGCCGTGTGGTTTTGACGACCAAGGGCTACCGATAGGATTGCAGCTAATTGGCAATGTGCTGCGAGAAGACCAACTGTTTCAGGTAGCTTACGCTTATGAACAATCTACTACTTGGCATCTGCGTAAACCCCAAATATCTTGAAAATTGTCATTTGTCATTGGTCATTTGTCATTGGTTATTAATTCTTTTCCTTTACTCGGTACAGACGCGATTAATCGCGTCTTTCCACTCCCTCTATGTTTTTGGTCATTTGTTAGTCTGATTACTGACTATTGACTGTTGATTATTATTTTCTGGAGTCAGAGATTCAGCTGTCAGTTGTGGATTAAGTATATGAAGAAGACCAGCAGATGCACCAACCAATAATAAAATATAGGTCAGAACAAGAGGTATGTATGTATTTTGTTTATTGTCTGAGTGGCGAGCATTTTTAGAGTCTTTACAGACAACATTGGTTATAAGGCTGTACGATAAAGCATTTCCATCCAGCCCTAAAGCATCTCCATAACGACGGATGAATCCTTGCAGAAAAATCGGCTCAGGCAATTCTTCAAATCGATCTTCTTCTAACGCTTGCAAAATACCTACTCGAAGCATTGTCTGAGAGGCTATTTCTTCTATGCGAATAGATTTTTCTTGTCTTACTTGTCGCAAGCGTGTGGTTATTTCCTTTAGTTGCTCTACTTGAGCTTCATTTAAGAGCGTCACAGTCTTCTCCTGTATGGGCTAATTCTACTATTCATTGAGAAGACTTCGATCCGCATACGTAATTTTACTGAATATTTGATTTTCGGATAAATTTTTTTGATAATGGCTTAATCCTGTATTTTAAAATGCTAGTCGAACTTTAACTACGTGAATATTTAGTTAGATTTGATACTTTAATTTATAAAATTTGGTTGGATAAATCAAAAATCTGTAATTTATAGCACAAGTATTTTACCAACGGCTACTCTGGGCTGGGATAATTGCAGCGATCGCTAATGTTCTGTTCAATAGACCTCTTGCAAAATATATTTTTGCAAAAGTCGGGGAAAAGGGAAAAGGTTAAAGGGAAAGAATTTTGAGTTTCTTTACCCTTTTCCCCTTCCCCCTTCCCCTTTACCCCGACTTTTGCAATAAGTCTAATAACGATTAGTCATCATTCTTGATTGTGCCAACTCCTTGGTGATTATTAAATATGGCATTTGCTGCACCATAGATATTGACAAAAAATGTTTCATTGGACTCAACTTTATTATCACCTCTGACGCCAATACTAATAACTTTGCTAGTTTCGCCAGGGTTGAAAACAATTGTCCCTAAACCAAAATTGTAATCCGAATCAGATTCTTTAGCGGTACCATCACTCGTACTGTAATTTACGGCTATCGGTTGATAGAATTCATTCGAGAGAGTGACGACAAAATTAGCATTAGTTGTCATTCCTGTTGTGCCTTCTTTGACTGATACATCTGCAATGCTAATGGCTGGAGGTTGGTCATCATTTATGATAGTAGCCACTCCCAAGCTATCAGTAATCGTGGTGTTTGTAGCACCGAAGAGATTAACGGAAAATGTCTCGTTAGTTTCAGCTTTGTTATCACCTATGACACCAATAGCAAGAGTTTTGGTAGTTTCGCCAGGATTGAAAACGATTGTCCCGGAAGCAGGGTTGTAATCAGAGTCAGAAACTTTAGCAGTGCCATCACTAGTGTTGTAATTTACAGTAACCTGCTGTAAACTCGCTGCGGAGAGAGTGACGATAAAGTTAGCATTAGTTGTTGTGCCTGTGTTACCTTCAGCAATTGAGACATCGGAGATACTGACAGTTGTTGGGTTGTCATCATCAATGATGGTAGCCACTCCTAAACTATCTGCGATCGCGGCATTTGTTGCACCCAAAAGATTGACAGAAAATGTCTCGTTGGCTTCACTTTGGTTATCGCCTAAAACACCAATGCTAAGAGTTTTGCTAGTTTCACCAGGAGCGAAAATAATTGTTCCTGAATCAGAATTGTAATCAGAGTCAGAAATTTGAGCAGTGCCATCACTCGTGTTGTAATTTACAGTAATCTGCTGATAACTGGCATTGGAGAGAGTGACAACAAAGTTGGCATTAGTTGTTGTGCCTGTATTGCCTTCAGAAACTGAGATATCCGAGATACTGATAGTTGGTTGATTATCATCGTTGATAATAGTACCAACTCCTAAGCTATCTGCGATCGCAGCATTTGTTGCACCCAAAAGATTGACAGAAAATGTCTCGTCAGTTTCAAATTTGTTATCGCCTACAACACCAATGCTAAGAGTTTTACTGGTTTCGCCAGGATTGAAAGTAATAGTTCCAGAAACAGAGTTGTAATCAGAGTCAGCAGCATTAGCAGTGCCATCACTCGTGTTGTAATTTACAGTAATCTGTTGAGAACTAGGATTAGAAAGACTGATAGTGAAGTTAGCGTTAATTGTTGTGCCTGTGTTGCCTTCAGCAACAGAGATATCCGAGATGCTGATAGTTGGTTGGTTATCATCGTTGAGAATAGTACCAACTCCTAAACTATCTGCGATCGCGGCATTTGTTGCACCCAAAAGATTGACAGAAAATGTCTCGTTGGCTTCACTTTGGTTATCGCCTAAAACACCAATGCTAAGAGTTTTGCTAGTTTCACCAGGAGCGAAAATAATTGTTCCTGAATCAGAATTGTAATCAGAGTCAGAAACTTGAGCAGTGCCATCACTCGTGTTGTAATTTACAGTAATCTGTTGAGAACTAGGATTAGAAAGACTGATAGTAAAGTTAGCATTAGTTGTTGTGCCTGTATTGCCTTCGGTAACTGAGACATCTGAGATACTGATAGTTGGTTGGTTGTCATCATCAATGATGGTAGCAACTGCTAAACTATCTGCGATCGCGGCATTTGTCGCACCCAAAAGATTAACAGAAAATGTCTCGTTGGTTTCAGTTTTGTTATCACCAATAACACCAATGCTAATAACTTTGCTAGTTTCCCCAGGATTGAAAGTAATAGTTCCAGAAGCAGAGTTGTAATCAGAGTCAGCAACTTGAGCAGTGCCATCACTCGTGTTGTAATTTACAGTAATCTGCTGATAACTGGCATTGGAGAGAGTGACAACAAAGTTGGCATTAGTTGTTGTGCCTGTATTGCCTTCAGAAACTGAGATATCCGAGATACTGATAGTTGGTTGATTATCATCGTTGATAATAGTACCAACTCCTAAGCTATCTGCGATCGCAGCATTTGTTGCACCCAAAAGATTGACAGAAAATGTCTCGTCAGTTTCAAATTTGTTATCGCCTACAACACCAATGCTAAGAGTTTTACTGGTTTCGCCAGGATTGAAAGTAATAGTTCCAGAAACAGAGTTGTAATCAGAGTCAGCAGCATTAGCAGTGCCATCAGTGGTGTTGTAATTTACAGTAATCTGCTGATAACTAGGATTAGAAAGACTGATCGTAAAGTTAGCATTAGTTGTTGTACCTGTGTTGCCTTCAGTAACTGAGACATCTGAGATGTTGATAGTTGGTTGGCTATCATCGTTGATGATGTTTACTGTAGCCGAACTGTTAGTAATTGTAGAATTTGGCGCTCCAGTTATGAGGCTGGGGTTACTCAGAATAACAGTAATGTCTTCATTGAGTTCAAATGTGTTGTCACCCAAAACATTAGCTGTAATTGTCTTTGTGGTTTCCCCAACAGCGAAGCTTAAAGTTCCAGATGTAGCAGTTCCTCCACCCGTAACTTGAATATTGTTATAGTCACTGCCAAAAGTTGCTGCACCGTTAAAAGCATAATTTACAGTACTAGCCACGCCAATACCACCACTACGAGTAACTGTGAAGGTAACAGCTTGAGTACCGCTATTACCTTCAGTTAAAGTTGAGGTGGGAGTGGAAATTGCATATTGAATTGCATCATTAGCAGCAATATTTAGAGTAGTTTCAGTTATTGTCCCCAAATCAGCTCCTGTTAGCGTGCCAAAGTTGAGTACAACTGTTTCTGCATTTTCAGGTAAATCGTCTGGGTTAATAGTAAAAGTAATTAACTTTGTTAAATTTGCGCCTGTTGCCCCAGCAGTAAAGGAGATGGTAGCGGGGGAAAAAGTGTAATCATTGCCATTAGTAGCCGTACTATTGTTTTTGACGACAATAGGAACTGTAACAGCGGTTTCAGGAGAGGCATCTAAGGTAACAGAAATAGTTACTGTAGTGGCGGTACTATCTTCTGTTGTATTGTACGTAGCAGCACCAAAGTTGACTTTTGGAAGCACATATTCAAATGCTCCAATGTCAATTCTCCCGCTTTCAATTCGGTTAAAATCCGTGCCGCGCTGATCCGTAGTTAAGCCACCACTGTAAGCGGGATCGCCACCATTCCTGGCAGGGCTGCTAAAGTATAGAGCATGAGTTTGTGTAGAACCACCGTAATCTCCTAGCGGTTTGAGTCCGGGATTGGGGTTAATAATATCTGTACCCGTGCCTAGAGTCCCGGATGATTTACCAGCAAGATTGCCAATCAGGTTGTAAGCATTACCATTGAAGTTGATCCCAGAGATATCTGGCCCTTGATTACCTCGGTCAATATTGCCAGCAATGATGCTATTGCTGATGCTTACCGTACCGCCAGACCTAAAAATGCCGCCACCATTACCTGTGCCATTGTTATCACTATCAGCAGTGTTCTCAAAAATAGTGCTATTACTCACTGTGGCATTGCTGGTGTAGATGCCACCACCAGAATTTTTTGCTGTATTGCTAGAAATAGTGCTATTGCTTATGGTGAGAAGAGTACTGCTGAAAATACCACCGCCGTTATCGTTGGCAGTGTTACCGGAAAAAGTACTATTGCTAATAGTGGTATTGCTACTGTAGATGCCGCCGCCCCTGTTGCTGGCGGTGTTGCCAGAAAGAGTACTATTGCTGACTGTCGCACTAGTGGTACTGTAGATACCACCACCGTTACTGTTAGCGGTGTTGCCAGAAATGATGCTATTGCTGACCGTGACACTAGTGCTATAAATGCCACCGCCGCTACTGTTGGCGGTGTTGCCAGAAATGATGCTATTGCTGACTGTGACACTATTGGTACTGTAAATGCCGCCACCATTGTTATTTCCTGCATTTCCCCCAGCTATATGTAACCCATCAATTAAGAGGGATGCAGTGGCATTAAAAATACGGGAAGCATTGTTACCACTAATGACGAGTTTATTAGCTCCAGTTCCTTGAATTATGACTCCTTCGGTAACATTTAATTCCCCAGAAGTGAGGGTAATAGTGTCGGGGGTAACATCACCAAATATCCCAGTCGTATCAAAGATGATTGTCTCAATCCCTGGATCGTTATTGGCATTGATAATAGCTTGCCTCAACGAGCCAGCACCGCTATCATTGGTGTTAGTTACTACATAAGTAGTGTTATTTAGTTTGACAGATACATCGTCAATCGCTAAACCATGATCGTTGCTTCCATCATCTATGTCTTCCCAACGCAATATAATCTCTTCACCGTTAGCAATTGGGGTAGGTAGGTTAAATATTACAGGTGCTATGACAATTCGATTGACACTTTGATTGCCATCTATGGCACCTGCGGTTGCAGTTGCAATTGGTCTGGTGAAATCTAGCGATGTGACAGGTGTCCATGTTCCTGTTGTCAAACTTGTGAGAGTTGACCCAGTTTGATAACTAAATTTCAGCTGTTGCGGCGATGTATTACCACCATTACGCCATTGCTCACCCGTGTAACCTACTTGCAAGTTAGTAATTGTTGAACCTGTGTTGTTTTGGAGGCGCAACCCATAATAAATAGTCCCTGTAGTACCAGAAGCTACAGAACCAAGTGCCCGTTCTGCATTATTAGCACTACCAAAACTGTACAATCCACCTGTGTTATTACTGCCAGTACCAGTGATGTAATTTGTTCTTGTGGCATACCAGCCCAAAATGGTTGAATCATTAGTCCAAGTAATAGATGTTCCAGAACTAGCTAATGTGTTGAAGTTTTGAGAGTATGTGCCAGTAAAACTAGCTGGCAAAATCGATTGGTAAGCCTGTATTACTTCAGGTTTAAATGCCAGAGAAGCCTCAATTTTCCCTGTCTTCACCTCTAAATCCCAGTCGCCACCTAAAGCTGCACTTCCGGTTTTGTTAGTAGAAGCGGCAACGTCTGCTCCAGTAAATTGGCTAATCTGCTGTACAAATTTTGTGCCTTCACCACTGGCTACATCACAGCCATAAAGTAGAATGTCAGCTTTATCAGTTAAAGCACTTGTCCACTTTTGTAACTGATTTTTGTAGCTATCCAGATTGCTAAGGTTGAAGTTGATTGACCCTAGTTGTAAACTCCCCACACTTCCGTGGGAAACAATGTGAATTGATTGAACTGAATTGGATTCACGTTTTGCTAGAAACTCGGTAATTTGTGCTAAACCGTCTCTATTGGCATCAAGAATAACAACTTCACTGCCGAGTGTGATACCAGCCATTAAGCTTTGGTAATCTATAACTTTTGGATCTATAAAAACAATATTTGTGCTTCCATCTATTAATTTGATAGTAGACTTATTTATGCTTTTAGGGTGATGATTTTCTGGTACTTTTATCATAATTATTCCTTAAATATAATTTAATAGTTTTAGCTTAGTAATATTTAGCGTGCATAACAAAATAGAAAGTGAATGACTCTGCATTCGCTTTCATTCCCAAATGAAATCGGTAATTAAACCTTTTATCTAATGAGACAAAACTGCAATATTTTTAGTTGTTATATAAGCAAGTACGCCTTGAATAAAGTTAGCTGTTTTTTAGTCACAGCTTTTGTTTATAGCAATTTATACTAAGTTTATTGACAATACAACTGCATTTTCACTTAAATAACGATAGATAGATTGATTGAAATTTGAGTATATCTAGCTTTATTAACAGTTCTAGTACTACCAATCCTTTTTGAATAGCTAAACTAAAACTGTGGTCTGGGTGCGATCGCGTACTTCTTTCATACAAAATAGTATGGGCAGGAACCTTGATGAAAAACTATATTTGGTAAGTAGACCTATAAATTTTGCTTGCTTACCCGCATCAAGCGGAGTACTTTAGATACTCATCTAACATAAAATTCCGCTTATGCGCCTGACTTCACTGGATGTTTTTCGCGGCATTACCATCGCTGGAATGATTCTCGTTAATATGGCGGGTGTCGCAGATGATGTATATCCTCCCTTAGCTCACGCCGATTGGCACGGCTGCACACCAACGGACTTGGTATTTCCTTTCTTTCTCTTCATTGTCGGTGTAGCGATGACTTTCTCGCTGTCAAAATACAGCGAAGGCAATAAACCAACCTCAGCTGTTTACTGGCGGATATTGCGGCGCGCCGCTATTCTCTTTGCCTTGGGATTACTACTAAATGGCTTTTGGAATCAAGGTATTTGGACTTTTGATTTGAGTAGTATCCGCATTATGGGAGTGTTGCAGCGGATCAGCCTTACCTATCTGCTGGCTTCCCTAGCTGTTCTCAACCTTCCGCGCAAAGGCCGATGGATACTAGCAGCAGTGCTACTCATTGGCTACTGGCTAACGATGATGTATGTAGCAGTACCGGAGCATGGTGCGGGAGTTTTGACGCGAGAAGGTAATTTCGGTGCTTATGTCGATCGCCTGATTATTCCCAAAGCACATTTATACAAAGGTGATGGTTTCAACTTTATGGGAGATCCAGAAGGACTTTTCAGCACTATTCCCGCGATAGTAAGCGTCCTTGCTGGCTACTTCACAGGTCAATTGATACGCAGTCAACCTGTACAGTCACGTACAAGTATCGGTTTAGGATTATTTGGAGTCGGTTGCTTAATTATCGGTTGGACATGGGGGTGGACATTCCCAATTAACAAAAAGCTGTGGACAAGTTCTTATGTAATATTTACAACAGGTTGGGCGTTATTATTACTAGCAGCTTGTTATGAACTTATCGAAGTACGGCTGATGCGTCGCTGGAGTAAACCTTTTGAAATTATGGGCTTAAATGCGATCGCTCTTTTCGTTGCCTCGGTTTTGTTAATTAAAATTTTAGTCAAAACCACTATTGGCACCGGCAAAGATGCTCCTAGTACTTACAATTGGATTTACCAGAATTTTTTTGCAGGGGCGGGCGTGCTGAATGGTTCCCTGTTATTTGCCTTAGTCACCGTGTTGTTGTGGTGGGCTGTTGGTTTTCTGATGTATCGGCAACGCTGGTTTCTGAAAGTGTAAAAAATTTTTGTTATTATTTACGTTTTAGTGTTTTCAATGTTACAACAGGTGTTAAGTGATGGATTGTAACACTTTAGGAACAAAGACAATCGCAACTTTATCAATATTATTAGCGCGTTAATCTGCGCTTTCTTTAGCAAATTTACTTAAGCCCTGATATCGTTTCTAACGGCAGAAGCGTATACAGACTTATCTGTGCGTTGAAAATTCTTATTTCTTCTAATTCACTAAATTAATCCATAGAAAAATTGTGAGGTAATCGATGCGTCGCATGAATTTTTGGGTATTTTTGCCAATTACCTTGATATTGGGGTGCTCAAATCAACTACTTCAATCTAACCCGTCTGTAGCCAACTCTAACCCAGCAGTAGTTAAACAAACTAGTCCAACTTTATTAGCAAAGGCGAGTTACCTTTCAGCATTGGAACAACAGGTAATTGTTGAAACAAATAAGGTAAGAACAAATCCTAAAGCATACCTCCCGGTTCTGGAAAACTATAGGAAGCGCTTTGAGGGGAACCGAGTCAAAATTTCTAATAATACTTATCTACGAACTCAAGAAGGAGTTAAGGCAGTTGATGAAGCGATCGCATTTCTCAAATCAGCACGTCCTGTAGGAACCTTGAGTGCATCTAAGGGTATGTCTTTAGGAGCAAAAGATCACGTAAAAGACCAAGGCCCAAAAGGTGCTATAGGTCATGATGGTAGCGATGGTAGCAACCCTTTTACTCGCATCAACCGCTATGGTAAATGGCAAACAACCGCAGGTGAAAATATCAGTTATGGGCCAAACAGCGCTCAAGATATCGTCATGCAGTTAATTATTGATGATGGTGTGAGCGATCGCGGCCATCGAAAAAACATTTTTAATGGTGCTTTTAAAGTCTCTGGTGTTGCTTATGGAACTCACAAATCATACAGAACAATCTGCGTGATTGACTACGCTGGCGGATATAGGGAAAAATAATTTGCGGGGGAGTTCATATAAGCCCAAAACCCGATTTATCGCGTCTTGAAAGACCAATTATTTACACCAATAACTCTTAATCCAAGGTATTAGGGATAACCTGGCGATTAGAAATCGTGGTTACACAAGCCAAGTCCGCCTGCGCTGACTCAAAGAATTTGAAACCCGCCTAAGCGGGTTTTGTCTGTGTAAACAAGGTTTCTAACCGCCCATTTAGCTATTTTGCAGCAAACCAAGCGCCATGAAAGCCATAAGGCACTCGCTGAGGAATTATCACCCGCGCTACAGGTTCAGCTGTTATATCTTGGGCATTCACTACTACTAATTCTGAAGTGTCTGAACCCTCATCATGGACGAAAGTCATCAGCCAACCATCATCCTCAGCCGTTGCACCAGGACGCGGCGCAAACACAGTTTCACCGCCATAACGCCCCTGTCCAAATTCATGTATTTGGGATTTTCCATTGCTGAAGTCGTATTTGATGATACCATCAAATAAAGGTACGGGACTGTTTGCCGCTTTGTTAGTGTAGCCATATCGGTTTTGTCGCCCCAATCGATTTTCGTTGACGCGGGGAAATTCGGAAGCTACATCATCCAACATTTCTTCACGTACTGAACCAGTATTGAGGTTAAATCGCCAGCGATGCAAACGGGGAATATTTGCGTTTGGGTCGGGTCGCGAATCATCAGAACTCAAAACAGTTGTAGAACTCATACGACAGGCAATTAGCACTACCTCGTCTCCCTCTTCGTAAGCGTTGAGGGTATGGAAGACGTAGCAAGCAGGACTTTCAAACCAACGGATATTACTGTTGTCACCGTGACGTGGTACAATGCCAAAGCGACTGGGGCGATCGCGCTCAAACATCATTACGGGTTCTCCCCGTTGCGATCGCTCTAGGTTAAAAGTCAGTGGCAAATCCATGAAAATTGTGTAGTTTTCAGTGATGGCGAAATCGTGCATCATCACGCCTATTGGCAGTTCAATTGGCACTGTCCGCAACAGTTTGCCTTGGGCTGAGACTACACTATATTGCAGATACGGTGGCGCAAACAGAGAATAGCCAAAGAAGATCATTTCCCCTGTAACTGGGTCGACCTTGGGATGAGCTGTGAAGGCAGAAACCAGCTTACCATTGTAGCTATACTCGCCAATGGTTTCTAATTCAGGCAGCTTGATGGCATGAGGTTTACCTCCCTCGTTCAACGCCAACATTTGACCAGCGTGCCACACTAAGGCAGTATTGGCAGTATTTTTGTAAGCACCGTAAGGATTATCCATCTGTGGTGGTTCTAACAATCCACTCCAGATAGCCTTACCCGCTTCTCGTTCTTTTTTCCATCCGAAAGTTTGGATGTAGCGGTTACGATAAGTGGCTATGCCGTTACTAATTTGCACACCATGCAACATCCCATCCCCATCAAACCAATGATATTGACCGATAGGCGTCCATTGAGGGTTAGGGCCATTCCGCACAAACATCCCTGATAGGTTAAGGGGTAATTCACCGATAACTGGCAATTTGTCGGTGGTGATTTCTTCATGAACTGGAGCAAAATTGCCATCGAGATAGGGATTGACTGCTATTGTTACCATTGTCTTGATTTCAGCGTACATTTGTACTGTACATTCTGGTTTGTCATTATGCCCACATGGTTTTGAGGGCGTTGTGGAATTTTTGCAATCGGTCTACAAATTCAATTTTTTCTCTAGCTGTTTAATTCGTTTGATTTGTAAGAGGTTCCATTCATCTTCAGAATAAGGTGTGCTATGGCAGATATCTAGATTTATTTAGCGATCGCTAGTTGTATATAAACTTAATACAAGGACATCAGCCGCTAATTTAACTCTAAATTGATTTGCTTCAATCGATAACGAGAAATACTCAATCCTCAGATTTTGTTGAATATATAGCAGTGTTACCATTCAATGACGCAGCTTCAACTGTTATTTCTTGATGCCGATTTGGTTTGATAAATCGCTCTGTTATCGTCTTAATGACGATATACAAAATTGGCACTACAAACAAACTCAATAAAGTAGCGATTAACATCCCACCAAATACTGCCGTTCCCAAAGATTGGCGACTTCCTGCGCCGGCACCTGTGGAATTAGCCAAGGGAAAAATTCCTAAAAGAGTAGCAAAAGCAGTCATCAAAATTGGACGTAACCGTTCTTGTGAAGCTTCAATTACTGCTTTAGTCATTGAAAGACCTTGATCTCGCAATTGGTTAGCAAACTCCACAATTAAAATAGCGTTTTTACTAGCTAAACCAATCAACATTACTAGACCAATTTGACAGTAAACATCATTAGAAAAACCCCGTAACGATTGAGCTACAAGCGCTCCAAAGATAGCTAAGGGAACTGATAACAGAATGATAAAGGGGTCAATGTAGTTTTCGTATTGAGCAGCTAGTACCAAAAATACAAATACCAATCCTAATCCAAAGATCAGGGGTGCTAAACCGCCAGAATCTATTTCTTCTAATGCAGTCCCTGACCATTCATAGCCATAACCTGCTGGTAAAACTTCTTTAGCAACTTGTTCCATTGCTTTAATTGCGTCTCCAGAACTAGAGCCAGGGGCGGCAGCACCATTAATTTCAATTGAGCGGAACAGATTGTAGTGATTTATCGTTTGCGCTCCCACAGTCGGAGTAACTGTGACTAAGTTACTTAAAGGAATCATTTGATTCTTTTGAGAACGAACGTATAGTTTACCAATATCTTTTGGATTGGAACGATACTGTTGATCTGCCTGGAGATACACCCGATAATTGCGCTGCTGGAGATTAAAATCATTGACATATTGCGATCCCAAAGCAGTTTGTAAAGTACTGAAGACATCATCTATGGAAACTTGCAATGATTTGGCTTTATTGCGGTCTACTTCCACAAGCAATTGTGGTGTATCTGCGGCAAAGGTGCTAAATACAGCTTGTAATCCTGGTGTTTGATTAGCTTTACCCAGCAACTTACCCATCGATTGCACCAAATTTTCTAAGCCACTGTTACCTCTGCGGTCTTGCAGTTGAAAGACGAAGCCGCCAAAGTTGCCTAAACCCTGAATTGCTGGCGGATTCACAGGAAACACTCTGGCTTCTGGGATTGCCATCAACTTCCCTTGCAAACTGCCAATAATCGCCTTTACCGATTGATCGGGTTTTGAGCGCTCATCCCATGATTTTAAAGTGGTAAAGATGATGCCGCTATTGGCGGTGCTACCACTAAAACCAAATCCTCCGATCGCAAAAGTCCCCAGTACTTCTGGAATTTGCAGAATTTCTTTTTCTACCCGTGCAATCACATCGCTGGTATATTGCAGCGAAACCCCTTGCGGCCCTTGGATAATTGTGATGAAGTAGCCTTCGTCTTCATCGGGTAGAAAAGCTGTCGGTACTGTCATGTACAGCCAAGCAGTCATTCCCAAGGAAACAATAAACAACCCAATGACGATACCTTTAATGCGTGCTAGAAAAGTAAGCGATCGCTTATAACTATGCTGTACCCAGTCAAGAAAGCGATTTATCTGGCCAAAAATCCAACCCAGCCAGCCTGAAGGTCTTTGTCCTTGACGCAACAACACCCCACACAAAGAAGGTATCAGAGTCAAAGCCAAAAAAGTCGAAATCGCAATGGAGAAAGCGATCGTCAGCGCAAATTGCCGATAAAGTGCGCCTGTGGTTCCCGGAAAGAACGCCACTGGTACAAATACCGCCATCAACACTAGTGAAGTGGCAATCACCGCGCCAAATAGTTCCGCCATTGATTCACTAGCGGCTCGGCGAGGATTTATACCTCTATCCTGAATAAAGCGGCTGATTTGCTCTACTACAATGATCGCATCATCTACCACCATCCCTGATGCTAAAGTCAGACCAAACAAAGTCAAACTATTAATTGAAAAGTTAAAAACTTTGACGAAGCCAAATATCCCAATGAAGGAAAGCGGAATAGTAATTGCCGGAATTAAGGTAGTTCGCCAGTCCTGCAAAAACACAAAAATTACAATTACAACTAGCACCACCGATTCAATCAGGCTCTTAAGCACTTCTGCCATCGACTCTTCGACAAACATGGTTGTGTCAAAAGCTACCTGATATTTCATGCCTGGGGGAAAACTTGGAGCCAATCGCGCAATTTCGGCTTTGACTCCCTTGGCTACATCCAAGGCATTACTACCAGGAATCTGATAAATCCCTAAACCGACAGCATCGTTACCACGAAATCTTAGAAATGAACTGTAGTTTTCTGCACCCAGTTCTGCTCTACCGACATCTTTGAGCTTGACTAATGTGTTATCATCTCCAGTTTTGAGGACAATTTCTTCAAATTCTGATGGTTCTGCTAATCGGCTAGCAGCACGCACATCAAGTTGATACCTTTGTCCTTCAGGAGCAGGTTCTTGTCCAATTCTCCCTGCACCAACTTGCAAGTTTTGTTCAGATAAAGCATTGGCTACATCCTGAGTTGTTAGCCCCCGATTGGCAAGGCGAGTTGGATCTAACCACAGGCGCATTGCATAGCGGCGTTCGCCAAAAATTTGAACGTTGCTCACACCTTTGACTCTTTTTAAGGCATCTGCTAAGTAAAGGTCGGCATAGTTACTTAAGAATGTATTGTCGTACTCTTTATTTTCAGCAAATAAACCAATCGCTAAGAGGATGTTACTAGATTCTTTTGATACTCGTACTCCCGTGCGTTGCACAGAGTCTGGTAGTTGTGGCTGGGCAACAGATACACGATTTTGCACATCCACAGCTGCAATATCTTTATCACGCGATGAATCGAAGGTGGCTGTAATGGTACTAGTACCATCGTTACTGCTGCTAGAAGTGAGATATCTTAGTCCCTCAACCCCGTTGATTTGCCTTTCTAAGATATTTGTCACTCCGCTTTCTACGACTTCTGCACTAGCTCCGCTATAGTTGGAAGTTACAGTGATTTGGGTGGGACTAATTTCTGGGAATCTAGCGATCGGTAGTGAGGGAATACTGATTAATCCTGTTAAAAGGATGACGATCGCACATACCGACGCAAAAATTGGCCGCTTAATAAAGAAGTCAACAAACATAGTTTAAAAATTGGGCTTTGGGTATTTGGTATTTGGCATGGGACATTGGGAATTGGGCATTGGGCGTTAGGAGTGCTGAGTTAGGAGTTAAGAGTTAAGAGTTAAGAGTTAGGAGTTAAGAGTTTTGTTTATCTCCTTGTCCCCTCATCTCCCTCATCTCCCCGCTCCTCTGCCCCCTGCTCCCCTGCTCCCCTGCTCCCCTGCCCCCTGTCCCCTGTCCCTCTTCAGCTAAGGCTTCTGGCTACCAACTTCTTCTTTTTCAGGAGTAATGGGAGCGCCATTAGTTAGGTTGAGAATACCGGAAACAACAATTTTGTCTCCAGCTTTTAGTCCTTCGATAACTTGATAATTATTCCCCTCAATAACTCCCAATTTCACAGGTTTTTGTTGAGCAACTAAAGATGGCGCTCCAGCTTTCTTTTCTGCTGGTGCTTCAGCTTTTTTTTCTGTTGGTTCAGCGTTCTTTTCTGTTGGCGCTTCAGCTACAAATACAAAAGTCTCTCCACCCAAGCGAGATACTGCTGTAACTGGAATTAAGATTCCCGGACGTTCGTTCCAGATCACTTTGGTTTGCACTGATTGAAGATTAAGCAGTCGATTTCTCGAATTGCCAAAGTTGGCTTTTACTAAAACTGTCTGCGAATCGGAACTAGCATTTGGGGAGATAAAACTGATCTTACCCCTTGCTATGGGTTTGTCTTGGACATCCAGCATTTGCACAGGTAAACCCAAGCGCAACTTTCTGGCTTCGGCTACGGGAACGGAAATATTCAGTTCTAAAGAGTCGTTTCTAGTTAGTGTAGTGAGTTGATCGGCTTTTTGCACATAATCTCCCACTTTTGCTGGAATATCACCAACAATGCCAGTGAAAGGTGCTAGAACTTTTGTGTATTGCAATTGGACTTGGGCCGCTTGAACTTGGGCAGCTGCTTGAGTTACTTGCGATCGCGCTTGGGCAATTTCTTCTGGGCGGGAACCATTTTCTAGTTGCCTTAAGTTTTGTTTTTGTTGTTCCAAAGCACCACCTAGCTCGTTGATACTCGATCTTCTGCTTTGGCGGAGTTGGTCTAGGCGTTTCTGGGCTACGACCAGAGCAGCTTCAGCACTTTGCTGTTCTTTGACATACCCTTCTAAGGTATCTTGGGAAACTGCGCCCTCTTTTCTCAATTGTGCATATCGTTTGGCGCGTGACTGTGCTAGTTCCACATCAGATTTAGCTGACTGAATTTGAGCCTCAGCCTGAGCAATTTCTTCTGGTTGCGATCCCGATTGAGCATCTCTAAAGCGAGCTTGGGCTTGAGCTAACTGCGCTCTGGCTTGGGCAATTTCTTCTTGTCGCGTACCCGCTTGAAGTTCGGCAAGCTTTGCTTGGGCTTCTTGCAGTGTGCCTCTAGCTTGTAATAGTTGAGCTTGGACATTATCACTTTGCAGACTAATAATGACTTGTCCTTGTTGAACGCGGTTGCCCTCTTGGATGAAAATCTCGGTAATTCGCCCTTCAACCTGTGGCTTGATGATTACTGAACGTGGAGCTTCTAAGGAGCCAATAAACTCCGAACTGTCTTGAACGGTTTCAGTTTTCACTGTCGCTAGCTTGACTGGAACTGCTCTAGGTTGACCGGCATTTGCCCCAGCCGCAGGTGCATTGCTAGCATTACTAGTTTGCCACCAGCGCCAACCAAAACCTACACCTGCAATTAATAAAACGATTCCTAATAGTAGCGGCCAACGCCGTTTTTGAGGTGGCTTAGGCGATCGCTCTGGCAATTGTTGCGACTCTTGACTAGAATCAGTAACAGCAGGCTGTTCTATTTCAATGGGTAAGGGAGAGTCAGGGAACTCAGAATGGGACATCTTCGTTTTCTCGTCTTGTGGATTTAGACTTGGGCAATCTACTTTTCGCTTCGCTAAAAAAGCATTATTTTGAATAGTTTTTTAGCCCTTTTTTCTCTAGGTTGGTGAAAAATATGTTTTGGTATTTGGGCGATCGCTCACGATGTCTAGCACCTAAAATCAAGGAATTTTGTTCAGCACATTATGGTTGATTTGTACATTACTTAACTCCGTTCAATTTCTTAAAGTGTAATTTATAGTTTTTTGGTAGTCAGTATAAACACAGTGCTTTCTCTCTAAGCTAAAGCACGGTTGATGTTGTTGCAGCTAAAGCTTCTGCCTGTAAAGCGTAGGCGTAGCCCGCCGAACGCGAGTGCGTCTTGTAGAGAAGGCATCGTTTTGGTAATTAGAGCAAGTTAGCAGTTGCTTTTGTAGTTATGTAAATGACGAAATAAAGTTACCTCATTGACCGCAGCAACACGAGTAATTTCTCGCGTTGTCGCTGTGATTAAACCTGTCGTTGCAAATACCTTAGTTGCTGATTAGATCAAGGGTGCATAAGTTTGTGCCGTACTTGATGGTAATGTTTTCTATGAGTGTTTGCAAGCGCTTGCTTGCATTATAACCACATAGCAAACGAGATTAGTATTATTTATAGATGAGTTTATCCCTCTTGAGTAGTACTGAATACTGATCTTAGGGAAGAAAAAAGTCTGGGGCGATGCCTTCTCTAGAAGACACTTCTTTACGAGAGGCTTTGCCAACGCCTAGCTTGCTTCCCCCTATGGTACGGCGGGCTACGCCTACGCTGATTAATTCAGCTTTATTAATCATCAAGTTATCCTCACCGAGAACGACGTGCAATCAATTAGTGTTCTCTAGATTCCTATTTTTGAGCAGTCTCAACTTCCTACAGTTAGTTCACCTGACCGGTTGATCTTTAAATCACCCATTCGGGTGATTTAATTTATTCCAATCGGGGTTTTATTTGTGTAGCTAACGAGTGAGAAATCCTCAATCCCCTTCAACCATCCACAACTGATTTCTTAGAATCGAATTTTGGTAAAATCCCCACAGTTGATTTTCGGTTGGTAACAATATGAGAAAAAAGCCACTCATACCGATCGAGCGCTTGCTCTAAGGAATAGTTTTCTTCGGCAAATTGTCTTCCTGTGTTACCTAGCTTCGTCATTAGAGCCGGATTAGCATATAAATTACGCACCGCAGCAGCCATTGCTTGGGGCGATTCTGGTTCAACAACTATCCCACCACCACTGAGTTCGATGGCTTTAGCAGCAGTACCAGTGGCGGGAACTGAACCCACAATTGGGCGACCACTCGCCAACAAAAGTGGTATTTTTGAAGGCATATTGAACGAAATCACATTGTGCTTTTGCACAATTAGCCCAACATCAGAAGCCGCTAGCATTTCAGGTAGTTTTTCTCGCGGCTGTAATGGTAGTAGCAAAACATTATCTGCTCCCTTTGATAAACAATATTCCTGCAATCTTTGCAATGCTCTTGATTCGCCAACAATGACAAAGACAATATCCTTGATATGACGTAAACAAACGGCTGCTTCGATTACTGTCTCTAAACCTTGCGTTAGAGCAATGTTGCCTGAATAAAGTACTACAAATTTCCCATCTAATTGGTGGTTAGATATCCAAGAGTTGCTCTGTTTCGGTAACGGGCGAATGAAATTTACATTTACCCAATTGGGAATACAAACGATTTTATTAACAGGTACTCCCTTATTTACTAAATTCTCACGAAACCCATCAGCGATCACACTAATAGTGTGTGCAGTCCGATATGCAAATTTCTCTAAAGCTGCAAGAGTTCGGATCATCCACTTGTTTTTTAATAGCCCGATACGCACAGCAGCTTCTGGTAAAATATCTTGCACATTTAGAACTACTGGGCAGTTGTATAACCAGCCTAATGTTGTTGCTGGCAATGTACCTAGTAGCGGCGGAACTGTTAGGATAATTACATCTGGTCGCCCACCTTTAAAGGCTTGGGGTAAGCTTGTGAAAACAAAGCTCAACTCCAGTAACAGGCGATCTACGAGGTTAGGTTTAGACTTAATTCGCACGTAACTTCGCGCAATTGTGACGCCATTTTTTTGTTCCGTAAGATACCATTTATTTTGATACCCATCGTAAATTTCGCGCTGAGGATAGTTGGGCATTCCCGTAATCACTCGCACTTTATGACCTCGCTTTACTAACCCTTCTGCCAATTCAGTCATTAACGGAGCAATTCCAATTGGCTCTGGATGATAGTTGTAGGAATAAATCAGAATATGCATGAACTATTTGTGAATTTTGTGAATACAGCATGAGACGAGCAAATTACTTATTAATAGCCAGTAGGGGCTGCTATTTTTATTGCTTACAAGGTTTTCTTTTGCATAAAGCTATAGGTTTAGAGGCAGGAAGCAGAGGTAGAAACTGTTTATATCTGGTTTGTCTCTCTGTTTTTTCTTACCTCATTTATTTACAAATGCTGTATTTTGACTGGTTAAATTGTTTAATTAAAAAAAAGGTGTTAAACATTGCTTATAAATTTTCTTTATAGTTTTCAAAAGATAATTTTTGTCAGGCATAAAACACTTAAAAATCAAAATATAACTTTGTATAAACAGGTGAGATTATTGATAAATATAGACTTTATTTTCTGATGATTATGACAAGAGTTGGTCTCTTTATTTACGAATCAATGCCTAAATTTACACTGGAGGAATTGTAACATTATATCCACTGTTATGCATATAACCCTCATTCCGCCTTTTCAACTGGCACATGAAGTATTTTTAACCAAGTCACCAGTATTGTATTAATTGAGGAGAATCCCACTTTTTGAGTAGTTCAAAGGCGCTGACTAAAACAGTGTTGAGTGCTGAGTAATAAATGCTGAGGTAAAAGTAAAATTAATTTCACTCATATTTTTAATGAGGTTATATGATAACCCTACTAGTTAACTGAACTAGTAGGGCTAGAATAGAGATTCAGTAAATTTGGCAAGCTCTGACTAGAAAGCCCTAATTTCTAGTAAAAGGCTTGCTTTTTCTTTAGAGTTGAAGCTATACCCAAACCAGCAAATGCTAGCAAACCCAACAAAGAAGCAGGCTCTGGAACTTTGGATACTTGAATAAAGCCAGAATTTTGATCTAGTATTGTTGACGTTCCTTGTTGATCGACATCCTGACGTAATTGCAAAGAGTCGCCAACCGTTCCTTGAAAGAAATATTCTCCAATTACACCCGTTCCTCCGGCGACATCAAAGGGGCCAAATAATGTCTGAGTGGAAGTATTAAAATTGAAAGCGAAGAAGTTAGATTCTGATACTCCACCACTTACAGTGTTATAGGTTCCCAGAAGATTTTTAGATGGGTCTAAGAAGGAGACATTCAAGGATTGTAAAAAGTTGGTGGCTCCACTACCAAGTTCTGAAATGATTGTTGGTGCTGTAGTTTCGTCGTAGCTAAATGAACCTGTTGCTGAGTAACCAGCATTACCTTGCCAATTAAAGTTTAATTCAATAGCTTGGGCTGGGTTGTTAGCACTAGTAGCGATCGCAACACTGGTTGCTGCGATCGCAGTAATTTGGGCGAAAATATTTTTCATGGTCATAACTCCAAAATTGATTTTCATGATGCATATATCAATGCATCAATCAAGACTAAGCTTACGATAGAAATATATATCCGTAAATACCGCATAAAATACGGTATGTAATGTAATGAATCTATGAAGAGAAGCACTTGTTTTATAAAGTTTTGCATAAAATGTCAAGTCTATAGTGATGTCTGACAACAAACTCCTCTGCGTCTACGCTTCTTTCTATGCAATCCACCGTAGCTTAACTTCCATTCCTTATTTATCGAAATTAAAGGGTTTGAAATCCCTGCGTTTTTACGTAGCCCAGTTAGTCTGGGGGATCTTCTAACATTAGGGGTTAAAATCCTCGTCTATTTGCATAGCGTACCGCAGACAAAATATCTTTAATGTTGGTTGAATTTAGAATTTTTAACTATGAGGTTTTCCCTTTATTCTCTTCGATGACCGATTCAGCTAAAAATCACGAGCGATCGCCTGAGAATAACTGATAAAGTTGAGCTACGCAAAGTTGAAAACAGTGTTATATGCCTGGGTTTCTATTAGAAGTTGGTACAGAAGAACTACCTGCAAGTTTTCTCAGTGATGCTTTAGTGCAATGGCAGGAACGCATTCCCCAAAGCCTGGAAGCAAACAGCCTCAAGGGCGATGTCCAGGTGTACGGTACTCCCCGGCGGCTGGCGGTATTGATTACAGGTCTACCATCGCAGCAACCAGACCGAGAAGAAGAAATTAAAGGGCCCCCCGCCCAAGCCGCCTTTAAAGATGGTCACCCGACAGCAGCAGCAGCAGGCTTTGCCAAAAAGCAAGGTGTGGCACTGGATGCGCTGTCAGTTCGCCCCACAGACAAAGGGGAATTTGTTTTTGTGCAAAAAAGAATTCCCGGTCGTCCTGTAGCGGAAATTTTGACAGAACTTGTTCCCCAGTGGATTTGGGGTTTGGAAGGTAAGCGGTTGATGCGTTGGGGAAATGGGGATGCCAGGTTTTCCCGACCAATTCGTTGGCTGGTAGCTTTGTTAGATGAGACGGTATTGCCTTTAGAATTAGTGAATGGTTCTAAAACGATCCAGAGCGATCGCATTTCTCAAGGTCATCGGGTTTTGCATCCCGAACCTGTGACAATTGCCCAGGCTACTGATTATGTTACCGCCCTCAAGTCTGCATTTGTCACCGTTGACCCAGAAGAACGGGTAAATCTGATTAAAGAGCAAGTAAACGCAGTTGCAGAGAATTTAGGCGGGTATACAGTAATTTACCCCGATTTATTAGCGGAAGTAACCAACCTTGTAGAATATCCTTCCGCAGTTGTTGGTAAATTTGAACCAGAATTTTTGGAATTACCAACTGAGGTAATTACCGAAGTCATGGTTACTCATCAACGTTATTTTCCTGTATTCAAACCAGGGAGTTTTGAGCAAGAATTATTGCCCAACTTCATCACAATTTCTAACGCCGATCCCAAAAAATCAGATATTGTTGCCGTCGGAAATGAAAGGGTAATTCGTGCCAGATTAGCTGATGGGAGATTTTTCTACGAAGCTGATTTAACTAAACCATTAGAAAGCTTTTTACCGCAATTGGAAAAAGTCACCTTCCAAGAAGAATTGGGTTCGGTGCGTGCCAAGGTAGATAGAATAGTTAAAATCGCCGAGCAAATTAGCAGCCAATTAGAATTAGCGGAAAGTCAAAGCCAAAGAATCCAACGTGCTGCTTTATTATGTAAAGCAGATTTAGTCACTCAAATGGTGTATGAATTCCCCGAATTGCAAGGCATTATGGGAGAAAAATATGCCTTAGCCAGTGATGAAGATGCCGAAGTAGCAAAGGCAATTTATCAACATTATTTGCCAAAGGGAGCCGGTGATGTTTTACCGGAAACACTCACGGGTAAAATTGTTGGTTTGGCAGATAGATTAGATACTTTAGTGAGTATCTTTGGTTTAGGTTTAATTCCTTCCGGTTCATCCGATCCCTTCGCCTTACGCCGTGCGGCTAATGCTGTAGTTAAAATTGTTTGGTTTGATAATTTGCCAATAAATTTAGATGATTTTTTGAAGCAAATATCGATAGACTTTGCAGCAAAATATCATAAAGACCAGGCATTATTAACCACAGCATTACAAGAGTTTTTCTTGCAACGCATCCGCACTTTATTACAAGAAGAAAAACAGATTGATTACGACTTAGTAAATGCAGTTTTAGGAGAAAACGATCCAGAATACACAGAACGAACGTTAAAAGATTTATTGGATGTCCGCGATCGCGCCTTGTACTTACAACAAATCCGCAACGACAGTACCTTAGATAACATCTACGAAACCGTTAACCGTTCCACACGATTAGCCGCTCAAGGTGATTTGGATACAAAACAGCTAGAACCGACAACCGTAGTTCGTCAAGAATTATTCCAAAAGCCCTCTGAAGACGCTTTGTATAATGCACTAATCGAATCAGTACCACAAACTCAAGCAGCACAGCAGACACGAAATTATCAACTATTAGTAGCAGCACTCACAAAAATTGCTCCGGCAGTTAGTAACTTCTTTGATGGCCCAGATAGCGTTTTAGTTATGGACTCCGATCCAGAAATCAAGCGTAATCGGTTACATCTGCTCGGATTAGTTCGCAATCATGCCCGTGTTTTAGCTGACTTCGGTGCGATCGTCAAAAATCTGTAGCGTAGGTCAACAAAAACTTGTGTAATTTTTGCCAAGAAAGGCTACTATAGGGAGTGCTTAACCAGGGACTCTGCTGCAATCTATGTCCAAAGCTCATGTTATTGGATTGGGAAAGTCCGGTGTTGCTGCGGCGAGATTGTTGAAACGGGAAGGTTGGGAGGTAGAGCTGAGCGATCGCAACACCTCCGAAACCCTCCTAGAACAACAACAAGAACTCGCTGCCGAGCAAATAACCGTTAAACTAGGACAATCCCTAGAATTGAATGGTGCTAATTTACCGCAATTAATAGTCGTTAGTCCTGGCGTGCCTTGGGATATTCCCGTATTAGTTGAGGCACGCCAATTAGGTATTGAAACCATTGGCGAAATGGAACTCGCATGGCGAAATTTACAATCACTACCTTGGGTAGGAATTACTGGCACTAATGGCAAAACTACTACCACAGCTTTAATTGCTGCCATTTTCCAAGCAGCAGAATTAAATGCACCCGCCTGCGGTAATATTGGCTACGCCGCTTGTGAAGTTGCCCTATCTCAGGGAGCAGGGGAAGCAGCGGAGGCATTTGATAATTCCTCACTCTTCACTCCTAACTCCTCACTCCTAACTCCTCACTCGTCACTCGATTGGGTAATTGCCGAAGTTAGCAGCTATCAAATAGAATCTTCGAGTTCTCTTGCTCCCCGGATCGGGGTTTGGACGACTTTCACGCCAGATCACCTCAGTCGCCATAAAACTTTAGAAAACTATTACAACATCAAAGCCAAATTATTACGTCAGTCGGAGTTGCAAGTATTCAATGGCGATGATGCGTACTTGAGCCAGTTAGGTTTAAGTGCTTGGCCTGATGCCTATTGGACAAGTGTCAGAGGAAAAGATTTTCTGATTAGCGAAAAAGGCTTTTACATCGAAGACGGCTGGGTTGTGGAAAAATTGACTGCAACCTCGGCACCAGAACCGATTGTGAAAGTATCTAGTTTGCGAATGGTGGGAGAACATAACCAGCAAAATCTTTTGATGGCAGTAGCAACAGCAAGATTAGCGGGAATTAATCGTGATGCGATCGCCCGTGCAGTTCGGGAATTTCCTGGTGTTGCCCATCGTTTGGAGCATATCTGCACATGGGAAGGTATCGATTTCATTAACGATAGCAAAGCTACTAATTACGATGCGGCTGAAGTAGGTTTAGCATCTGTTAACAGTCCAGCAATTTTAATTGCTGGTGGAGAAGCCAAAGCAGGTGATGATACTGCTTGGCTAGCACAAATTCAAACCAAAGCTGCTGCTGTGTTATTAATTGGCTCTGCTGCACCCGCATTTGCTAAACGTCTCCGAGAGGTGGGGTATCATACATACCATATTGTGGAAACTATGGAAAGGGCAATTCCCAAGTCGGCAGAATTAGCCAAGCAGTATCAAGCGCCTGTGGTATTGCTATCTCCGGCTTGTGCGAGTTTCGACCAGTACCCGAATTTTGAGGTGCGGGGCGATCGCTTCCGTCATCTATGCCTTGCTTGGGCAGGTGGTTGGAAACCCGCCAGAGTAGAACTTCCAGAACTTGAAAACTCTAGTCAAGAGTCCATAGTTCAAAGTCGATAAGCATTGTTTGTTTACAAGTTCGTAGTAAGGACTTTAGTCCTTGTTTTCTAACCACTAAAGTCCTTACTACAAACTCTCAAAACTAATTTGACAAAATATTAGAAAGATTATTTGGTACTAATTTAGTAGTTTTCTATAATTAGATTTTGCTATAGTTTGCAACTTCAACCTCATGAGCGATGCTTGTAGGTTTAGGAATAGGTAAACCATCTTCTAGCATCCCTTCAATATGAAATTCAATAGCTTCTGCAATCATCTGCTTGACTTCTTCTAAAGTTTCACCCACAGCGACACAACCTGGTAAATCAGGGACATAAGCAGAGTAATTACCTTCAGCCTTTTCAATCACCACTACATACTGCATTGCGGTTCTCCTTATAACTGTGCTTGCCTCCAAATACTACTGAGAGTACCAGGGGCTAAGTCGTCAGACAATTTACCTGGAACTGTAACCACACCGGGTTTATCAGGATGTTTGAACTGTCGATGACTACCTTTAGTTCTATCAAGATACCAACCATCAGCTTCCAGTCGTTTGATTACATCACGTACTTTCATGTTACTACTTATCTGTACAGGTAAAATTTCTGTTACAGATAGAGTGCCTTATTGAGAAAGCAAAGTAAACACAATTATGTCAGCAATTCTGTCCGTCATGTTGTCATGGGTTTTAGTATTCCTACCCAACACATCAATCAACCAATAGGGCGATTTCCGGGATTGACAGCATGAATATATTCACTACCCGATCGCGGTCTTCCTCGTTTATAATAAGCTTCTTCTGGTTTACCCCATCCTAGCTGCAAAATCATTTCCAAAAAGCTAGAATTTTCCCACTTGCACAAACTTGCCCACTCTGTTCTCTGAACAATTCTCTCTACATCAGAGGTGACAATTTGTTGGTATTGTTTACTATTATTGAAACTCAAATATAAATCCATCCCCATAGAGACTTCATACCAAAATTCTACGATGGAATTTTTAGCGGCTTTTAATATCTCTAAGTCACCATTGAGGGCAATTAACTCACTATCTATTTCGGGATAATGCAAGTTTTTTCCTTTAACTGTCATTTCCCGCCAAATAATACCAGAAACTCGATTTTCTCTCTGATAGTCGTGAATTGCAGTTTTGAAATCTTGATAGGCAGTAAACTGTTGCAACCCATCAGTTCTGATAAACTGGTCAATTACAGGATTGCCAGAGACTTTTATTTCTAACTTTAAGCGTTTTCCTTTCAGGCAAGCTTGGCGTTCGGCTGCCAAAATTTGAATTAGTTCCTGAGTGGTGTAAACCTTTGACATCAGAATACACTCTATTTAGTCATTGGTCATTGGTCATTAGTCATTAGTCATTAGTCAGTTGTTACGGACTTATAGACTATAGATTAACTTTCTAATCATTATGCTTTGACATCGGCGGCAATGTAGTAACAGATATAACTAAAAATTAGGGCAGACCAATTTGGTCTACCCCATAGGTTACTTAGCTAACTCACTACTAAACTCGTTAAAAGCTCGCCGCTTTAGCTGTGCTGTTTCAGTGCGTGGTAATAAATCAAAGATTTTACGAAATTCATCGTCTATATCTTCAAAAGGTACTTGACCCTTTTTATTCAAAACTACTTCACCTGACTTATTTAACACCACTACTTGAGGAACGCTTCCAGCATAGTAATATCCTGGTTCAGTTGGGTCGTAGGTCTCTTTCTGCGGGATAGTATCTACATTAATCGGCATAATCTCTGCTACCCGACCGTAGAATTCCTGTACCCGTGAAATGGAAATGGCATATCTTTTGGAATCGCTACTATCATCCAGATAAAAAGCCAAAAATACGGGTTTATGTTCCGCTAAAGTCTGTGCTAGTGTCTGTCTGGGAGGAACCAATGAACCATTGCCAGCATAAACGACAAAGATGTTGCCATCATATAAATCATTATTCAGACCAGCAGATGCAGGTTGCATACTTATAATGAAAAGACTTACAAGCAACAACAGGCATTTGGACAACCACCTTTGCCAGCCAGTAATTTGTTTATGTAAAAAAAGAAACTTTGTGCTATTCATCAAAAGGAACCTTGCAAGCTACTACTTGTTGTGAGTTTGTGCTGAATTTGACCAACTGGGCTGGATATGTAATTACGCCCACGCACTATTTTTTAAGATAACGCCTACTGAGATTATCTCTCGCAAGTGGCTGGTATCGCTACGCAGAAGTCAAAACAGAGGTAAAGTAGCGCAACAATCCAAAATCTAAAATTGCGAATACTGGCTTTTTTAGCCAGGATTCGCTAAACTCACAAGATTAAATTTGCACTTTTAATTAGCAACCACCAGAAAACTAGGGTACAGATATGGGAAACAAAATACAATTCATAGATAGGCTACGATTGGGTTTCGCTGTTTCAGTGGCAAAAAGTGTGACGTTTATAGTGCGATCGCTCCGTCTGGGTGCTGCTAGTGTATTACCAGGCTCGATTGCTCGTCGCATTGAACCCCGACTTTTACAATTATTGAGTCAGCAAGTTAAAAATGGAGTGATTTTAATTGCTGGTACTAACGGCAAAACCACTACAGCACTGCTTTTATGCACAATCCTAGAACGCAAGGGTTTTCGCGTCACTCATAATTCTACAGGTGCAAATCTGGAAAATGGCTTGATGACGGCGCTGTTGGAAAGCACCAACTTACTAGGTACGCTAAATACTGATTACGCCATTTTGGAAGTTGACGAAAATATTGTACCAAGAGTATTAACGCCACTCCAGCCGCGAATTATCCTCTGTTTAAACTTGTTCCGCGACCAACTCGATCGGTACGGCGAAGTAGATACAATTAGTAAGCGTTGGACAAAAGTTATTTCTACCCTACCACCAGAAACAGTGGTAATTCCCAATGCTGATGACCCAACTTTATCTAACCTCGGTCAGCAGTTACCCCAACGGGTGTTATTCTTTGGTTTGAATGAACCAGAACATTATCTAGAAGCAATTCCTCACGCTGTTGATTCTATTTATTGTCCCAAATGTGGACATTCCCTAGATTACAAGGGTGTTTATTTGTCTCATTTGGGAGATTTTACTTGTCCCAAGTGTGGTTTTAATAAAAGTAAACCGACTCTAGAAAGTAGTGAATGGTCGCAAATTTTGGTCGGTTTATACAACAAATATAATACTTTGGCGGCTGCAACTGCGGCTATTGAGTTGGGAGTTGATGAAGTAACAATCAGAGATACTATTAATACCTTTCAAGCTGCTTTTGGTCGGGCTGAAGATTTAGTAATTAACGGTAAACGAGTGCGAATATTGTTATCAAAAAATCCTGTGGGAACGAATGAAACCATTCGCGTAGTTACTCAAAGCACAGATAAAACCACACTGCTGGTATTGAACGATCGCACGCCCGATGGCACTGATGTATCCTGGATTTGGGACGTGGATACCGAGAAACTAGTCGAACGCGGCGGGACTTTAGTAGTGAGTGGCGATCGCGTCTACGATATGGCACTACGTTTACGTTACAGCCAAAAGCACCCTGAGAGTAACTTAAATTTAATAGTCGAAGAAGATTTGCGACAAGCGATCGCTACTGCATTAGAGCATACAGCAGAGAATGAAACTCTGCATATTCTGCCCACCTACTCAGCCATGCTAGAAGTGCGAGAAGTTTTGACTGGTCGTAAAATTCTTTAAATTGGTCATTGGATAAGAGTTTTTTCCTATGCCCAATGCCCAATACTTCGACTTCGCTCAGTACAAGTGCCCCATGCCCCATTCCCAAAATTTATGAGTTCTCAAAATTTGGAATTAACAATTGGTTGGCTTTATCCGACGCTGATGAGTACTTATGGCGATCGCGGTAATGTAATTACTATAGAACGTCGCGCCGAGTGGCGGGGATACGATGTGAAAGTATTACCCTTAGATCAAAATTCTACAGCCGCAGATATTAAAACAGTAGATGTCATCGTTGGTGGTGGCGCACAAGATCGTCAGCAAGAAATTGTCATGCGTGATTTGCAAGGTGCAAAAGCTGATGCAATGCGCGACAAAATCGAAAATGGCACACCAGGAGTATTTACTTGTGGTTCACCCCAATTACTGGGACATTATTATGAACCAGGCTTGGGGCAACGAATTGATGGTTTGGGAATACTCGATTTAGTTTCCGTGCATCCTGGTGAAAATACTAAGCGCTGTATTGGCAACTTGGTAATTGAAGTGACAGCCTTACGTCTAGCGCGAGATTTAAAAGAGATGACAGGTAGCACACCGTATTTGGTAGGCTTTGAAAATCACGGCGGACGCACCAAACTGGGAAAAGTGGAAGCTTTGGGGCGAGTGGTATACGGTTTGGGAAATAATGGTGAAGATGGGACAGAAGGAGCATTTTATCAGAATGCGATCGCTACTTATTCTCACGGCCCTTTGTTACCGAAAAATCCTTTTGTTGCAGATTGGTTAATTCAAACAGCGCTGCGGTTGAAATATCAGCAGGAAATTACCTTAGAACCCTTTGACGATACTCTCGCCATACAAGCACGAGAAGCAATGTTTAAGCGATTGAAAGTCAGTTTACCAAGTGCTGCGGCGGCGAAAGTTTAACTTCAGTTCGCTGATTAAGCCTCTCTCCGTATCGGGGAGAGGTTTGGAGAGGGATCAAATTTGACATCAAGCAAAAGGGCAAAGTATGACTCAAGCCTTAACTAAACAAGTAACATTTGATGAATTTATCGCCTGGTATCCCGAATCTTCAGACAGGCGTTATGAACTACATGATGGGATAATTGTTGAAATGCCTAAGCCAAGAGGGAAGCACTCAGAGATAGCTGGGTTTATAAATGGTTCTTTGTTTATTGAAATCGCCCGTTTGTCAATCCCTTGGTTTATCCCTAAAGAATGTGTCATCAAGTCACTTAATACTGATTCCGGTTATGAACCAGATGTCATTGTTCTTGATAGACAAGCTCTCAGCAATGAACCACGCTGGAAAAAAGAATCTATTATTACGCGGGGTAGTTCAGTCAAGTTAGTTGTAGAAGTTGTTTCAACCAACTGGAGCGATGATTATGCTTTGAAGCTAGAAGATTACGAGTCTTTGGGCATTCCTGAATATTGGATTGTAGACTATTTAGGTTTAGGCGGTAGGCGGTTTATTGGCAATCCTAAACAACCAACTATCTCGATTTACCAACTAATTGAAGGTGAGTATCAAGTTAGACAATTTAGGGGAAATGACCGCATTCAGTCGCCAGCGTTCCCAGAGTTGAATTTAACTGCTGAACAGATTTTCCGGGCTGGAGAAATCGCGTAATTTAGGTGGCTAAGGTTGAAATTTTTATCTGATAAAGCAAGAGGAAAGTATGACTCAAACCTTACGCAAACTAGTAATATTTGATGAATTTATTACTTGGTATCCAAAAAACTCACAACGACGCTATGAACTACATGACGGAGTAATTGTTGAAATGGCTCCTCCCACAGGTGAACACGAACAAATTGTTGGATTTTTAGTTGGGGAAATAGTTACAGAATACAAACGTTTAAAACTACCTTATTTCATCCCCAAAACGGCATTCATTAAACCGACTCAGAGCGAAGCAGCTTACTCACCAGATGTACTGTTGTTGAATAACTCTAATTTAGTAAATGAACCTCTGTGGAAAAAGGAATCTACTGTAAGCCAAGCGGCATCAATTCCTTTAGTAATTGAAGTAGTAAGTACCAACTGGCGAGACGACTATTTTACCAAAGCAGGTAAATATGAAGAGGTCGGAATACCTGAATACTGGATTGTAGACTATTTAGGTTTAGGTGGTAGGCGCTTTATTGGCAATCCTAAACAACCAACTATCTCGATTTACCAACTAACTGAAGGTGAGTATCAGGTCAGGCAGTTTCGGGGAAGCGATCGCATTCAGTCGCCAGCGTTCCCAGAATTGAATTTAACTGCTGAACAGATTTTTCAAGCTGGAGAAGTCGCGTAAACAAGGGCTAAAAAAGTAAAAGAGTCATCAAAGACTCGTCCGCGAGTATCAAAGACTCGTCCGCGAGTATCAAAGACTCGTCCGCGAGTATCAAAGACTCGTCCACGAGTATCAAAGACTCATTCACGAGTATCAAAGACTCATTCACGAGTAACAAAGACTCGTCCACGAGTATTAAAGACTCATCCGCGAGTATCAAAGACTCGTCCACGAGTATCAAAGACTCGTCCGCGAGTATTAAAGACTCATTCACGAGTATCAAAGATTCATTAACGAAATTCATAGCCCCATTAATGAGTATTAAAGACTCGTTTACAAGCAAATCTGAGCCATTGGTAATGATAAATTCTTTTTAGATTCCGTAAAAATCATTAGCGCTCATGTAGTGCTACACAGGATAGTAGGTTGCTTTGATATCTTGCAGCATTCTCAATTAGCACCCGCGATCGCCTGAAACTCGAACTTCTAAGAACCAATAGCCAAAGCCACTCAAATGGACTAAAACCTAAGTCTGGAAAGAATTTAGTCCTCTTAAGAGGACTTTCGCTATCAGCTATAGGTTTCTAACCTGTGGCGTTTGTTAGGATTAGTGCAAAATATTAGTGGTTGCGAGATTGTCCAGCGAATCAGGGGTATTACATATAATTTTCGTTGACAGGTGAACCTCAGTATGGAAAATACGCCTCAACGTTACCTTGAAAAAATCCGAGAAGCGAAAGAGAAACAGCTTAAAGAATTAGATTTAAGCAATGATTGGCATACTGATAACAAGGAAAAATTAACAGAGATTCCTGCTGAGGTGTTTCAACTGGAATGGTTGGAGGTTTTGAATTTAAGCGGCAACCAATTAAGGACACTGCCAGAAGCGATCGCCCGCCTGCAACAACTCACTTCCCTGGATTTAAGCGGCAACCAATTAAGGACACTGCCAGAAGCGATCGCACGCCTGCAACAACTCACTTCCCTGGATTTAAAGGGCAACCAATTAAGGACACTGCCAGAAGTGATCGCCCGCCTGCAACAACTCACTTCCCTGGATTTAAGCGTCAACGAATTAAGGACACTGCCAGAAGCGATCGCCCGCCTGCAACAACTCACTTCCCTGAATTTAAGGGGCAACCAATTAACGACATTGCCAGAAGTGATCGCCCGCCTGCAACAACTCACTTCCCTGGATTTAAACGGCAACCGATTAAGGACACTGCCAGAAGCGATCACCCGCCTGCAACAACTCACTTCTCTGAATTTAAGCGTCAACGAATTAAGGACACTGCCAGAAGCGCTCACCCGCCTGCAACAACTCACTTCCCTATATTTAATCCACAACCGATTAAGGACACTGCCAGAAGCGATCGCCCGCCTGCAACAACTCACTTCCCTGAATTTAAGCTTCAACCAATTAACGACGCTACCAGAAGCGATCGCCAGTCTCCAACAACTCACCACCCTGAATTTAAGCCACAACCCATTAATGACACTGCCAGAAGCGATCGCCAGTCTCCAACAACTCACTACCCTGGATTTAAGCTATAACCAATTAACGACACTGCCAGAAGCGATCGTCAGTCACCAACAACTCACCACCCTGAATTTAAGCTACAACAAATTAACGACACTGCCAGAAGCGATCGCCAGTCTGCAACAACTCACCACCCTGAATTTATGGGACAATCCTATCGAAAAGCCACCGCCAGAAGTTGTTGAAAAAGGTATTAAGGCCATTAAGGATTATCTTCGACAAATACAAGTAGAAGGTACAGATTATCTGTACGAGGCAAAGTTACTAATTGTTGGTGAAGGAGGAGCAGGGAAGACAACACTGGCGAAAAAGATTAAAGACCAAAATTATCAACTTCGAGAGGAAGACTCTACGAAGGGAATTGAGGTGATCCTGTGGGGTTTCCCAATGGAAAATGGGCGAGAATTTCAAGTCAATATTTGGGACTTTGGGGGGCAAGAGATTTACCATGCTACTCACCAATTTTTCCTCACCAAGCGTTCTCTCTATACTTTGGTGGCAGATACCCGCAAGGAAGACACGGATTTTTATTACTGGCTGAATGTTGTAGAACTCTTGAGCGATAACAGTCCGCTGCTAATCATCAAAAATGAGAAGCAAAACCGCTACAGAGAGATTAATGAACTCCAGTTACGGGGACAGTTTACTAATTTAAAAGAGACTTTAGCAACAAACCTTGCTACCAACAGAGATTTAGAACAAGTTTTAGATAAAATCAAGCATTATCCCTCTTCTGTCACTTTCCGAGTATTCTGAATAAAAGGATTAAAAGAAAA